>NZ_JBVAYN010000012.1:0-80892 GCF_055420065.1 Massilimicrobiota sp. mt181 | reverse complement strand
AAAAATGAAAAAGATTGTAATTATGTCTGATAATCATGGAGATCAGACTATGATTGATTATGTGAAAGAACATGAACCTCATGGAGATTATTATATTCATTGTGGAGATAGTGAAGCCATTGATAAAAGAATTCTTAATGGTTTTATATGTGTTAAAGGAAATAATGATTGGGCTTTGGACTTTCCTAAGGAAGCACGCATCATTGTTGAAGACATTCCTATACTTATAACACATGGGCAATATTTTGGGTATTTTAATCGAGAGCTTGCTATGAATGATTTATTAACAAGACGTCAGTGTCAAATATTAATTTCTGGACACACCCATATGCCAATGTTTCAAAAAGATGGATCTTTCTATTATGTTAATCCAGGTTCTACAACTTTACCTAGAGGTGGTAGTGCAAGAAGTTATGCTGTCTTGACTATTGACCATGGAAAAGTAGATTTTCAGTTAAAAGAAATTGAAAAATGAATATAATTCTTTGGGTGAAAGAATACAAAAGTATATTCAACCAAGGAATTTTTTACAATAACGATAAGTTTATGCTTAAAAAGGAGTCAATATGTCTTATTTCATAATTATCTTTTTGACATTACTGGTGACAACACGTCGTGATATTATGTATGAAAATATCACAGGAGTCTCTGCTTTGCCCCAATATCGTGCTTTGGTTGTTATTTATATCTTGGTTTGTACGTTTTATTTTATGTATCAGATGTTTTCTCATTTTCGACATTTGCATACATATCCGCGTTATGTTCCATATCTTATTTTTCTAACAGCATTATTCATGATAATGGGCGCTTTTTCACCTTATGACAATCAACTGAACTTTATGTCTCAAGTTCATGTTTGGTGTTCGATGCTTGCTTCTTGCTTATTTCTTATTATTTTACAGATTTATACATATCGACTTTCTATAGAAAGTCCTGATATATATTTACATACGCATTCTATTTTTCATGTTGGTTTACAGATGCTAGCCATATTATTTTTAGTATGTGGACGTGTTAATGGTTTAATAGAATTATTATATGTTGTTATGATTTGTACTTATTTGTTTTTGATTGATCGACATCAAAAAAACAAGCTTGGAAAATAATCCTTGCTTGTTTTTAAAAAAAGATTTTAGGAATAAAAATAATCAAACCAATCATAGCTGCAGCAATAGCACTGATTAAAACGGCTCCGGCTGCTGTATCTTTTGCTAATTTAGCTAAAGGATGGAACTCTTGGGTGCATAGATCAACAACAGCTTCGATAGATGTATTGACTAATTCTAAAGATATAACTAGACCAAACAGTAAAATACAAATCAGCCATTCTACATAAGTAATTTGAAATAGAAAACCACATAAAATGACCAACATCATAAATAAAATGTGTATTTTTATATTTCTTTCTTTTTTAATGCAGTTAAAAATGCCTTCAATAGCATAACTTAAACTTTTATAAAATGGATCTTTTTTCATTTCATTATCTCCTTTGAGATTCATTATATCATAGAAAATTAATATTCACTACTTTTATATACTTAAGGATAAATAAAAAAGCCTCAAATATGAGGTTGTTTTCAAATGGCGTCCACGGAGGGATTCGAACCCGCGACCGCACGCTTAGAAGGCGTGTGCTCTATCCAGCTGAGCTACGTAGACATCTTATTTTTGACTGCTCATATATATTAGCATATCATTTTATAACATGCAAGACTTTTTTTACTTTTTTTCATAAAACTGTTTAGTTATGTTTTGTAACTTATATGTTATATTGACTTCATAAGTTTTTTTATGAAGATGATTGTCACCAATTTGCATATTTTTCATATTTTAAAATGAGGTGAAATCAATGCTGTTTTTTATTAATCATGATGATTTGAGAGGTCAAGAACTTATGGAAGAATTAGTCAGAAGACATTATTATGTGACCGATCAAATGAAAGATTTGCGTTATTGTCAATGTATCTATTTAGGATTAAAAGGTTTAGATCGTAAAAACCGTTTATTGTTACATGATGAAACAATTGTAATGAATGAAGATGTTTTCAAACAATTGAGACCACATACTTATATATGGACAATGATCCATAACTCTTATTTAGAAGAATTGTCTCATCAATATCATTTTCAATATTCTGCTTTTTTAGATGATGAGACGTTTGTGGAAAACAATGGCTTTTTGACAGCTGAAGGTGTTATTTCATATTTGATTTCTCATCGACGTTTTCCTATCTTTCAAAGTCAAATTCATGTTTTGGGATATGGACACTGTGGAAAACCACTGGTGAAAGATTTGATTGCCTTGCAGGGTGATGTTTATGTAGGTGTCAGAAATCCACAATTATTGAATGATATTCAAAATATAGGCGGACACCCTTATTTGCTGGAGGATATGGACTTATCACAATGTGATATATTAATTAATACCATACCATCCCAGGTTGTGAAGCCAAAGATATTGGATCAGGCAAAATCATCAATATGTCTTATTGATATTGCCTCATATCCTTATGGAATTGATCATCATTATGCTTTATCCAAAGGAATGTCGAGTGTTATTTTACCATCGATTCCAGGAAAATATGCTTATGGTTATGCGGGAATGATGATGGCTGATTTGATAGAAAGGATGATATCTCGTGCTTAAATTAGGATTTGCTATAACAGGTTCATTTTGCAGTATGGATGATATGTTAGATGTGTTAAATGAAGTATGTCATGATTATGATGTAGAAGTATTTATGACGCCACATGTTCAACAGATGGATACACGTTTTTATTGTCATGATGAGTTAGAAAAGAAAGTCAAAAAGATAACACATAAAGATATTCATACGACTATTCAGGAAGCTGAGGTTTATGGACCAAAAAAGAAATTAGATGCAGTACTGGTCTATCCATGTGATGGAACGACTTTAAATAAATTGGATTTAGGAATTAATGATAATTGTGTAACAATGCTTGTGAAATCTAGTTTACGCAATCAGGTTCCTATTGTATTAGGGGTCTATTCTAATGATATTCTTTCCAATAGTGGTGTGCATCTATTGTCTTTATTTAATAAGAAAAATTATTATTTTGTGCCAATGTTTCAAGACCATTATCTGGCAAAACCACAAAGTATGATAGCTTGTAAGAAAAAGGTTAAAGAAACATTGAAGGCGGCTTTATCTCACCAGCAATATCAGCCATTTTTATTAGGGTATAGGGAGATTTAAATGAAAGAAGTTTTTACAGCATTAGTGACTCCTTTCAACAAGGATCAGTCTATTGATTATTCTGGTTTATATCGTTTAATGGATAAATTGATTCATGAAGGAAACAAATCTTTTTTGTTGTGTGGAACAACTGGAGAAACATCTTCTTTAAAATTAGATGAGAGAAGAGTCCTTGTAGAAAATGTTTTGAAAAAATATCCACAGATTCGTATCATGATTGGGATATCATCTCATAATACTGCAGAAGTCATTAGACATATACAAATGTATAAAGACAATCAGGCTATTTATGCATTTTTGGTTGTTGTTCCTTATTATATCAAACCAAATCAAAGAGGCATACAGAAACATTTCGATTTAATTGCGGCTTCCACATCAAAAAAGATTATGATTTATAATATTCCATCTCGTTGTGGGGTGTCGATAGAACCAGAAACAGTCATTCAATTAGCAAAAAAACATAAAAATATTATCGGTATGAAACAATGTGGGGCTTTAGAAGATATTTCAATAATTAAGAAATCTTTACCGGAATTTAAAATTTATATTGGCGATGATCATCTTTTACTGGAGGCCCTTAAACAAAAAGCTGATGGGATTATTTCAGTCGTTAGTCATATTGATTATCCGTTAGTTGAAAGGATATGTCAAAAAGAAGATGTATTTGATGACAGCTATTTAAAATTATTAAGTCAGTTTCTTTTTATTGAACCAAATCCTGCACCAATCAAGTATATTTTGAGCCAATTGGGATATATTCAAAATATATTAAGAATTCCCTTGGTTGAAATTGATCGTGACTCACAAAAGAAATTATTACCATTAATAGAAAAATATAAGAAAATGATTTGAAGCAATGAAAAGAATATGATATGATAATCGTACTTTTGAAAAAAACTATACACAAAGAACAAACAAAGGTATAATGATATTAGAAAGAAACAAAAAAAGAAAGGGTGAAAAGATGAAAAATGATGTTATCAAATTAATACCTATGGGTGGACAAGCCGAAATGGGTAAAAGTATGTATTGTTTTGAAATTAATGATAAGATTTTTATAATAGATTCAGGTTTTCGTTTTCCTGATTCAGATAAACTAGGTGTTGATATTATTATTCCTAGTTTTACATATTTAGAAGAAAGAGCTGATCAGATTGCTGCAATTATCATTACGCATGGACATGATGATGCTATGGCTGCTTTACCATATTTATTGCAGAGTGTTCATGCGCCTGTGTATGCACCTCGTTTAACAGCTCTTCTTATTAAACAGATGATAGATCGTTTTCAACGTCATAATCCAGTTAAGATTGATTTGGATCTTCATAGTGTTGATAGAAATGCTTCTATTGATATCGCTGGAGTTCCTGTGGAGTTTTTCCCAGTGACACATTCGATTCCTGGAAGTGTGGGAGTTGCACTTTGGACAAGTTATGGCTATCTGGTTTACAGTGGTGAATTTATTATTGATTTTGGGGCACCTCTTGAATTTCAATGTGATATTCAAAAAATGATGGAAATAGGAAAAAAAGGAGTTTTGGCTTTATTGGTTGAATCTTCTGGTGCCAAACATGAGGGTTACACATCTCCAAATCATAAATTAACAAATAAGATTGATCATATTTTTGAAGATAGTAATGAAAGAATCATTATTTCAAGCTATGCGCAGAATGTTTTTAGAACACAAGAAATTATTGATCTTACCAAAAAATATAAACGTCAGATTGTTTTTTATGGACGTGATAAATATGATAATACCAACAGTCTTTTCAGAATTGCTCAAAAATCAAAGAAACCTGTTTTAAAAGTTCCCGACAAATTGTTAGGAGATAAAGATAAGATTGGTAATCCACAATATGATAGCAATTATGTCATTTTATTAAGTGGTAGTCCAAGACGTATCTATCATGACATTTGTGATATTATTGATGGTGGAGATGATTTATTGAAGTTAAGAAAAGGTGATACTTTTATCGTGGCTTCACCTGTTTTACCAGGAACAGAAAAGATTGCAAATAAAGCGCATAATGGTTTATATAAAACAGATGCCCATGTTTATTTATTAAAGAACAAAGATCTTTTTTCAATGCATGCTTCTAAAGAAGATATAAAAGTCATCATTCAAATCTTCAAGCCAAAATATTATATTCCAATGAAAGGTGAATATCAGCATTTTATTTTTAATCAACAGATTGCACATGATATGGGAATTGATGATGACCATATTGTTATTATGGATAATGGTGAAAGAATAACTTTTGAAAAAGGTGAACTGTTGAATACAAGAGATACATATGAAATAGAAGATGTCATGATTGATGGAATTGGTATTGGTGATGTTGGTGAAAAGGTTATTGATGATCGTATTCAATTAGCTAACGATGGTGTTGTTATAGTGGGGCTAACGATTTCAAGAGAGACAAAAGAGATTGTGGCTCAAACAGATTGCCAAAGTAGAGGATTTGTTTATTTAAAAGATTCAGAATATATTATTAAACATATCATTGAAATATGTGAAAAAGTCGTAGGTCAGTTAAAAGAAAATCCACAAATGGAAATAGCTGAAATCAGAAGTATGATGAAAGAACAATCTATGAGATATATTATGAAAGAGACAGGAAAGAAGCCAGTTTTTATTGGTGTTGTTGTCGAAATATAAGCGAGAGAAATCTTGCTTTTTCTTTGCAATAACGCTATATTTTGGTATAATGTTGAAAGTGAAAGAAGGTGAGCATAATGGCAAAAACAAAGCGTTCTAAAAAGTCTAAAAATCAGATTTTAGAAGAAAAATTACGTTTAAGAATTATTGTTTTATTATTAATATTTGCTATTATTGTTTCCGCTTTACGTTTAGGTTTTATAGGTCAAGGACTTCATAATTGCTTTGCCTTTTTAACAGGTAATTTATATGGTGTTGTTTATTTGGCTTTACTTATTTTATGTATATATATTTTATATACTGCTAAAATACCACGTTTTAATGGTCCTGAAGCTATTGGTATTTATGCTGTTTTTGCCAGTATTTTGACAATTGCAACGATTCCCAGTCAACCTCAGGTGAGTGGACTAGGGGTGATTTCTACATATATTCAAAGTCAACAGATGAATAAAGGTGGTTTTATTGGATCATGTCTTTATGGTGTTTTTAGTGCGTTGTTTGAAAGTTTGGGAGCTTTGATTCTTTCGATTGTCATTCTTATTATTGGTTTAGCCTTAATTTTTAGTAAATTGTATTTTAAGAAGAAAATTAAAAAGAAAAAAGAGAAAAAAAGTGAACCGCCAGTACAAACCATTGTTCTTAAAAAGAAATCACATTTTTTTGATTTCTTATCTAAGGATAAGGAAATTCCTTTGTTTCCTGACTCCGTTTTTGAAGATGCGTCTGATGATAAGATTGATCCTGAAATAACCAGTGCTTTTGAATTTAATCAGGATGATATGAAGTTGGATATCAAAGAAAAGCCTGAAAAACCAGTCAAAGAAAAAACGAGACAAAACAATAAACAAAAAGAAAAAGTGGTTCCTAGAAATTTTGATACATCTTCATATCAGTTACCACCATTATCTTTATTGTCAACACAATCAACAAAAAATAGCACGAAAGAAAAAAGTATTGCTTCAAAAAATGCTTCAAGATTAACAAATGTTTTGAAACAGTTTGGTGTCAATGCCACTGTTGAGAATGCTTTTATTGGACCAACTATTACAAAATATGAATTGAAACTAGAAATTGGAACAAGAGTGAATAAAATACTACAATTACAGGATGATATTAAGTTGGCACTGGCGACAGCTGATATTAGAATTGAAGCACCTATTCCTGGTAAACCTTATGTAGGAATTGAAATACCAAATCAAAGTGCTTCTGTGGTTGGATTTAAGGATGTTTTAAAAAGTTTATTATCTAATCAGAAATATCAGGATAATAAGCTAGTTGTGGCATTAGGTAAAGATGTATCAGGAAAGCCTATTTTTGCACAATTGGATAAAATGCCTCATTTACTTATTGCGGGTGCAACGGGTTCTGGAAAATCTGTCTGTGTAAATACGATTATTTCTTCTCTTTTAATGCGTGCTAAACCTGATGAAGTCAAATTGATTCTGGTTGATCCTAAAAAAGTGGAATTGTCCATATATAATGGAATTCCTCATTTATTGGCACCAGTTGTCACTGACCCTAAAAAAGCAGCTGGCGTTTTAAGAGAAGTAGTAGCAGAAATGGAAAGACGTTATGATCTTTTTGCTGGAGTAAATGCCAGAAATATACAAAGTTATAATGATTTTATCAGACATTATAATGCTGATCATACAGAAGAGCAAAAAGAAATTTTGCCATATCATGTGATTATTTTAGATGAGGTGGCAGACTTAATGATGGTTGCCAGCAAAGAAGTTGAAGATTGTATTATGCGTATTTCTCAAATGGCACGTGCAGCTGGGATTCATTTGATTGTAGCGACACAAAGACCTTCAACAGATATTATTACAGGTGTCATCAAAGCCAATATTCCTTCACGAATTGCTTTTGCAGTTTCGTCTAGTATTGATTCGCGTACTATTTTAGATACTTCTGGGGCAGAGAAACTTTTAGGAAAAGGGGATATGCTTTTTTCTCCAATGGGATCTTCGTCTCCGGTTCGTGTTCAAGGATGCTTTGTCAGCGATGATGAAGTTGCTTCTATCGTTCATTATGTTTCTTCTCAGCAGGAAGCTGCTTATGATGATAAATATGTCAATGTTCAGTCTGTTTCTTCTTCACAGACAGGTGATAGTTTTGATGAAGAAGATGAGGAATATGAAAAATGTCGAGAATTTGTTATTCAAGCTCAAAAAGCAAGTACGTCATTACTACAAAGAAAATTTAGAATAGGTTATAATAAAGCAGCACGTATTATTGATCGATTAGAGGAAGAAGGCGTTATTGGTCCTCAATTAGGTAGCAAACCAAGAGAGGTTTATATTCGTCAATATCATGAAGAAGATTTATAAAAAATAAATATTTTAAAAAAGAGAAAATAATGAATATAAAGAGATTTGTTGTTTTCTCTTTTTATTTTGTGAAAATAATGTTAAAATATGGTTAGAATGTTAAAGGAGGAAAACAAGATATGAAAAAAATGTTTGCGTCTTTATTGGCATTATCTATGGTGTTAGTAGGATGTGGTGGTGATGGAGGTGATTCTGCATCTAGTTCAAAGCCTGAAATTGTTATGTTAACTGACAAAGGTACTATTGATGATAAGTCATTCAACCAAGGTACATATGAAGGTGTTAAAGCATATGCAGAGAAAAATGGAATTGACTGTACATACATCAAACCTGTTGATGCAACAACAGATGAATACAACAATTCTATTGATCAGGCTGTAAAATCAGGAGCAAAAGTTGTTGTGTGTCCTGGATATTTATTTGAAGAATCAATCTATATCAAACAAACTGAATACCCTGATGTTAAATTTATTTTAATTGATGGAAACCCACATGATGCAAGTTATGAAGACTATAAAACTGAAAAGAACACAATCGGTATTACTTTCCAAGAAGAACAATCTGGTTATTTAGCTGGATATGCTGCTGTTAAAGATGGTAATACAAGCTTAGGATTCATGGGTGGACAAGCAGTACCTGCTGTTATGAACTTTGGATATGGTTATGTTCAAGGTGCTAATGATGCTGCTAAAGAATTAGGTATTACAGTCAAAATGAAATATCATTATACAGGTGGATTTAGTGCAACTCCTGAAATTCAAACAAAAGCTTCTTCATGGTATAAAGATGGAGTAACTATTGTATTTGGATGTGGTGGTTCTGTAGGAAACTCTGTTATGGCTGCTGCTGAAGCTAGTAATCCTGCAGGAAAAGTTATTGGTGTTGACGTTGATCAATCTTCTGAATCTGATACAGTTGTCACTTCTGCATATAAAAGATTAGGTGATGCTGTTCAAAAAGCACTAGAATCTATTTATAGTGGTGATTTCGATAAAACTGATGATACAAGTATCCAATTTAGAGGTGGACAAAATATTGTTTTAGGTGCTAAAGATGGAGATGTTGGGTTACCTTTAGAAACTTCTAAATTCGATAAATTTACTGAAGCTGATTATAATGCAATTTATGATAAAATTGTTGATGGTTCTGTAACAATTAAAAATAATAAAGATGCTGAATCTCCAAATGATTTAAATTGTTCAAATGTAGACTTAACAATAGAAAATTAATTGAAATACTTAAGGCTTGAAATTCATAATTTTCAAGCCTTATTTTCAAATATATTTTATTGTTGTGATTTTATTGAAAATTAAGTTATAATAAATAATGAAGATAAATAGAAAAAGGAGGAAGAAAATGGAAAACGTTATCGAGATGCGACATATTACGAAAGTTTTTCCAGGAATCATTGCAAACGATGACGTGACTATTGAATTAAGAAAAGGTGAAATTCATGCACTACTAGGGGAAAATGGTGCAGGAAAATCAACTTTGATGAGTGTCTTGTTTGGGCTATATCAACCTGAAAAGGGAGAAATTTTAAAGAATGGTCATGTTGTTCAAATTAATAATCCTAATGATGCAAATAACTTGGGAATTGGAATGGTTCACCAACATTTTAAATTAGTTCATAATTTTACTGTTTTAGAAAATATCGTTTTAGGTGCCGAAGATACAAAACATGGTTTCCTTTATATGAAAAATGCTCGAAAAAAAGTAGAAGAAATTTCTCAACGTTATAATTTAAAAGTTGACTGTGATGCATTGATTAGTGATATTACTGTGGGAATGCAACAACGTGTTGAAATTATTAAGATGCTGTATCGTGACAATGAAGTTTTAATCTTTGATGAACCTACTGCAGTTTTAACACCACAGGAAATTGAAGAGCTTATGCAAATTATGAGAGATTTAGCAAAAGAAGGTAAATCTATTTTATTTATTACGCATAAGTTAAATGAAATTAAAGAAGTGGCTGATCGTTGCACTGTACTTAGAAAGGGTAAATACATTGGAACAATTGATGTTGCCACAACAACTAAAGAAGAAATGTCTGAAATGATGGTTGGACGAAAAATCAATTTAACAACTGAAAAAACTGAATCACACCCAACAGATGATATTTTGGTTGTAAAAAATCTTTCAGTAAGTAAAAAAGGACATAAAAATCCAGTAAATAATATCAGTTTTTCTGTAAGAAAGGGAGAAATTGTTTGTATAGCTGGTATAGATGGTAATGGTCAAACAGAACTTGTACAAGCTATTACAGGATTGATGCCTATTTTAAATGGGACTATATTGTTAAATGGAAAAGATATCACACATGCTTCAATACGACAGAGAAATGTGAGTGGTATATCACATATCCCTGAAGATAGACATAAACATGGACTTATTTTGGATTATCCTCTTTCTTATAATTTGGTTTTACAAAGATATTTTGAACCTCAGTTTTCACAGCATGGATTTTTGAAATTTGAAGAAATTGAAAAATATTCTGAAAAATTGATTGAACAATATGATATAAGAAGTGGTCAAGGTTCAAAAACAATTGCTAGAAGTATGTCTGGTGGTAACCAACAAAAAGCAATTATCGCTAGAGAGATTGATAAAAATCCTGATTGTTTAATTGCTGTACAACCAACAAGAGGTTTGGATGTAGGAGCTATTGAATATATTCATAAGCAAATTATTCGTGAAAGAGATGAGGGAAAAGCTGTTTTATTAGTTTCTTTAGAGTTAGATGAAGTTATGAATTTATCTGATAGAATTTTAGTTATATATGAAGGTGAAATTGTTGGAGAATTTAATCCTAAAGAAATTACAGTACAAGAATTAGGACTTTATATGGCAGGAAGTAAGAGAGGTGATACAAATGAAAAAGCTGTTTAAATCTGAAGCATCACTTAATTTTGCATCTTCTGTCACAGCAATTATTGCTGGATTAATTATAGGATTAATTGTTATTATTATTGCTAATCCATCAAATGCATTGAATGGTTTTTTAACTTTAATTCAAGGTGGCTTTAGTAATGGAACAAGAGGAATTGGACAAGTTTTGAATAATGCAACGCCTATTATTTTAACTGGTTTATCAGTGGGATTTGCTTTTAAAACAGGACTTTTTAACATTGGAACTCCTGGACAGTTTGTTGTTGGGGCATTTGTAGCTATTTATATTGGTGTAGAATGGACTTTTCTTCCTGGTGCTATTCATTGGCTGGTTGCTATTATCTTTGCGGCATTAGCTGGAGCATTATGGGGATGTGTTCCGGGAATTATGAAAGCCTATTTAAATGTTAATGAAGTTATTGCTTCGATTATTATGAATTATATTGGAATGTATACAGTTAATTATATTGTTCCATTAACAGTATTTAATATTAATAAAAATGAAACATTACCAGTTGCCTCAAGTGCTGTCATTCCACAATTTGGCATTGAACATCTCATTCCAAATGTGAATGGAGGTATAGTTATTGCGATTATTCTCGTTATTGTTATTCATATCATTCTCAACAAATCTGTACTTGGTTATGAATTGAAGGCTTGTGGTTTTAATCGTGATGCGAGTAAGTATGCTGGTATTAATGCTAAACAAAAAATTGTTTGCTCTATGATGATCGCAGGAGCATTAGCTGGTATTGGTGGTGCTTTGGTTTATTTAGGTGGAACTGGAAAATGTTTGGCAGTTGTAGATACTTTAGCACCTGAAGGATTTAATGGTATAGCTGTTGCTTTATTAGGTCTTTCTAGTCCTTTTGGTATTTTAGCAGCTGGATTATTTATTGCTCATTTAACAATTGGTGGTTCATTAATGCAAATTTATGGATTTATTCCACAAATTGTTGATATTATTATAGCAATTATTATTTATTTCTCAGCTTTTGCACTTATGGTTAAAGGTATTATAGCAAATGGTTTCCATTTTAAGAAGAAACCTAAAGTAAAGGAGGGACAATAATATGAGTGATATTTTATTCTTATTTCAACAGACAATGTTCTTCTTTATTCCACTTTTAATTGTTGCATTGGGTGGTTTATTCTCTGAACGTAGTGGTATTATTAATATTGCGTTAGAGGGTATGATGATTATTGGAGCATTTGCAGGAATCTTTTTCATTCACTTTTTTCAAGAGGCAATGGATCCACAAATTTGTTTGTTGATTGCTTTACTCATTGCTGGTTTATCTGGAACATTATTTGCTTTATTCCATGCGATTGCCTCTATTAATATGAAAGCCGATCAAACAATTAGTGGTACTGCATTGAATATGTTTGCACCTGCATTTTGTATATTTGTTGCTAGATTAGTTCAACAAACACAACAGGTTGAATTTTCTAATACATTTAGAATTACAAAAGTTCCAGTTCTTGGAGATATTCCATTTATTGGAGAGTTCCTTTTCCAAAATACATATATTACAAACTTTTTAGGAATTCTTATTTTGATTTTGTCATGGCTGATTTTATATAAAACACGTTTTGGACTTAGATTACGTTCTTGTGGTGAATTACCACAAGCAGCTGATAGTGCTGGTATTAATGTTTATAAAATTCGTTATGCAGGAACACTTATTTCAGGATTCTTAGCTGGTATGGGTGGATTAATATTTATTGTTCCTACAAGTACAAACTTTAATGCAGATGTTGCTGGTTATGGATTCTTGGCATTAGCAGTATTAATTTTTGGTCAATGGAAGCCTTGGCATATTGCTGGAGCAGCTTTCTTCTTTGGTTTTATGAAAACTATTGCTTCTGCTGGTTTGCCATTCCTAGCTTCGTTATCTATTCCAAATTATTTTTATAAAATTACACCATATGTAGCAACACTTATTGTATTAGCTTTTACATCTAAAAATTCTGCTGCACCACGTGCAGAAGGAGAGCCGTTTGATAAAGGTAAACGTTAAGATCAAGAGAATCTCTTGGTCTTTTTTATTTTATTTTGTAAAAAAATGAGTATAATATATATGTAATTGGAGGTATTTATGGAAAACATCTATCAAATGTCTGGATATACATTACATCTTATTCCAACAAAAAAATTTAAAACAATCACAATTTCATTAAGGCTACAAAGCCCATTATTGAAAGAAACAACAACTATCAGAACATTATTAACATTTGTTTTGATTGCTGCTACAAAAAAATATCCATCCACAAAGCAATTGGCTGCTTATTTAGATGAGAATTATGGAGCAAGTTTATCAACACATGTCTCAACAAAAGGGAAGTCACAAATTATCAATATCAATACAAGCTTTGTGAATGATAAGTTTTTGCCTACAAAAGAAAATTTATTGGAGAAACAATTACAGCTATTAAATGATTTATTTTATGATCCTTGTATCATCCAAGATGCTTTTGATGAAGTTATTGTACAACTCAAAAAAAAGGAATTAAAAGAAAAATTACAAGCAAACAAGGATGATAAATTCTCTTACTCACTTGATAAATTGTTTGAATACATGGGGAGAGACCAGGTTTTAGGAATTCCTAGCACTGGATATGAAAATGAGATTCAAGATATAACAGCATCACAACTTTATCAATATTTGTTAAAATGTATTCGTGGAGATGTGAAACATGTTTATGTTGTTGGTGATTTTCAGGAAAATATAGTTGAGATTTTTCAGGAAAATCTACAGTTTCCACAAAATCAGCAAAATTATTTATCGTCTTATACTTTTGAAAGTCCAAGAGCTGAAGTCTTAGAAGTGATAGAAAAGCAGGATATTACACAATCAAAATTAAATCTTGGATATACAATTGATTGTGATTTTACTTCAAAAAATCATTATGCTTTTACTGTCTTTAATGCTCTTTTTGGTGGTTTTTCTCAATCAAGATTATTTCAGGTTGTGAGGGAACAAAATAGTCTTTGTTATTATATTTCATCAAGCTATGATGCTTTTAATGGTGTTATGCTTGTTAATGCTGGAATTGAGGCACAAGATTATCAAAAAACACTCAACTTAATTGAACAGCAACTTAGTGATTTGAAAAATGGTCATATTCAAGATGAAGAAATAGCTATTGCAAAAATGATGCTGAAAAATGCATTGAAAAAAACCAATGATGAAGCGAGCAGCATGATTGCTTTGGCATATAATCGTGATATCACTGGTATTCATGAAACAAATGAAGAATATATTGAAAAATTGATGAATGTAACTTTAGAAGAAATTGTTCAAGTGGCTCAAAACGTAAAGCTTGATACAATTTACTTCCTTACAGGAAAGGAGTTCCATGAAAATTATTAAATATCCGAATTTACAGGAAACACTTTACTTTGAAGAAATGGAAAATGGATTAAAAGTTTATCTTTTACCTAAAGAGGGATTTTCTAAAACGTATGGTTTATTTACAACACGTTTTGGATCTGTTGATACAACTTTTGTTCCTCTACATGAACAAGAAATGATAAAAGTTCCTGATGGCATTGCTCATTTTCTAGAACATAAAATGTTTGAAATGGAAGATGGAGATGCCAGCACTAAATTTGCACGATTAGGAGCGAATACGAATGCTTTTACCTCTTCATCAAGAACTGCTTATTTGTTTAGTGCAACAAGTCATGAAAAAGAATGTATAGAGTTATTGCTTGATTTTGTTCAAGATATATACTTGACAGATGAAAATATCGAAAAAGAAAAAGGAATCATTAATCAGGAAATTGGTATGTATGATGATGATCCTGATTGGCGTTGCTATTTTGGAAGTATACAAAATTTATATCAAAAACATCCTGTAAAAATTGATATTGCAGGAACAGTAGAGACAGTTTCGCAAATTGATAAAAGCACTTTAGAAAAATGCTATCATACTTTTTATCATCCAAGTAATATGATGCTGTTTGTTGTAGGGAATATTGATTCTCAGGAAATTATGCCGTTTATTCGTGAAAATCAAAATGCCAAAACATTTGAAAAAGCGAATGCTATTGAAAGAATGAAAGTAGAAGAACCTTTGGCTATTGATAAAAAAGAAGATGTGCTTTATATGGATGTTACGATGCCTAAAATGATTGTTTCATTAAAAATTAATGATATTCCAATCAATCCTCAAGAGCGTCTAAAACGTGAACTATCAATGAATCTTTTATTGGATATTTTCTTTGCAAAAAGTTCTTCTTTATATGAAGAATGGATGAAGGAAGAGTTAATTAACGATAGCTTTAGTGCACAGTTTACTCAAGAGAGAGATTATTCTTTCTTGCAGATAGGGGGAGATTCACTCTATCCTGAAAAACTAAAAAACAAAATTCAAGATTTTATTTCTCATTTTGCTGAATATGACTTTAATGAAAAAGATTTCTTGCGTTTAAAGAAAAAAACAATGGGAATCTTAATTTCAGTTTTTAACAGTCCTGAAAGTATTGCAAATATTTTTAGTCGTTATTACTTTGAAGGAATTATGATATTTGATTTAATTGATTGTCTCAATGAATTAACAATTGAAGATTTGGAACAATTAAGGCCACTATTTGATATTCAATATGCTAGTTCGTTTATGATTCTTCCACAAAAATAAGTCGATTTTATGAAGACATTTTAGATATTGAAAGATTTATCTATTTACACAAATGATTTTTATGTTATAATGTGAGTGACCTAAGAGACATATGTATTTCCTACACTATAGATAAGGGAATCTGATTGTTGCTTTGTGGTGTTGAAAACCTATCTTGAATAGGGATCCTAAAACAAAGCACAAGATACCCACCTGCATATACCAGGGATTAATCTAAAAAACTCTTAGGTTTTTCTTTTTGAGGAGGAAATATGAGTAAAATAAGTGATGAAATGATTAATGAAATTAATGCCTTAGCAAGAAAAAGTAAAGCTGAAGGTTTAAATGATGAAGAAAAGAAACGTCAACAGGAATTGAGAAAAGAATATCTACGTATTTTTAGACAAGGTTTTAAACAACAGTTAGATCATGTCAAAGTAGTAGATGCAACTGGAAAGGATATAACACCTCGTAAACAGAAAAATTAAAGAAATCTCGAATTATGTTAATTCATGTTTGATATTGCATTTTTTTTGTGTATAATGTTAGTGTGTGTTATAAGGAGGAATAATGAGATAATGAATCAATCTGAGTTATCAATTGCAACTATTAGAGCGCTTGGAATAGATATGATTAATAAAGCGAATTCTGGGCATCCTGGTATGGTTCTAGGATCTGCACCAGCTTTATACTCTTTATTTACAACAGAGTTAAAAATCTTTCCAGCACATTCGCATTGGATGAATCGTGATCGTTTTGTTTTGGCAAGTGGACATGCTTCATCATTGTTATATAGTTTATTACATTTATCTGGTTTTGATTTATCAATTGAGGATTTGAAAGCTTTTAGACAGTGGGAAAGTCGTACACCTGGACATCCAGAAGTTGAGATGACTGATGGTGTAGATGCTTCAAGTGGGCCATTAGGTCAAGGTATTCCTATGGCAGTAGGAATGGCTATGGCTGAAGCTTTTCTTGCTTCAAGATACAATAAAGATGATTTTCATATCATTGATCATTATACATATGTACTTTGTGGTGATGGTGATATGCAGGAAGGTGTGACATATGAAGCTTCTTCTTTAGCTGGGCATCTTTCATTAGGAAAATTAATTGTCCTTTATGATTCTAATCATGTCACTTTAGATGGACCTTTAAATTATTCATTTAGTGAAGATGTAAAAAAGAGATATGAATCTATGAATTGGCAAGTTATTTGTGTTCAGGATGGAAATGATTACGAAGCTATTCATAAAGCAATTAAAAAGGCCAAAAAAGAAATTTATAAACCAACTTTGATTATTGTTGACACAGTTATAGGGTATGGATCAAAATTCCAAGGAACAAATCAAGTTCATGGTTCTCCGCTAGGTGAGGAAGATGGACAATATGCAAAAAATCATTATGGTTTCAATTACAAAGAAAAATTCTTTGTTCCAGAGGAAGTTTATGATGACTTTAAGAAAAATGTTTTCAATCGTGGTAAACGTTTATATAATAAATGGAATAAAATGATTGATTCATATAAAACTGAATATCCTGATTTATATCAGGAATTATTCTCAAATATAAATGACGAATATACACTTGATATTAATGAATTCATAAAAGCATATCAGGATGGAATGAGTGAAGCAACACGTTCTACAAGTGAAAAGCTAATTAATGAAGTTGCAAGACAAAATCCAACTTTTATGTCAGGTACTGCTGATTTGGCTTCATCTACAAAAACAATTATTAAAGATGCAGAACGTTTCAGTTGTGAAAATTATAGTGGACGTAATTTGTTCTTCGGTATTCGTGAATTTGCTATGGTAGCTATTATGAATGGTATGACATTGCATAAAGGTATTAAAGTTGCAGCTGGTGGATTTATGGTCTTTAGTGATTATTTTAAAGCAGCTTTAAGAATGTCTTGTTTAATGAAGTTACCAATCATTTTACCACTATCTCACGATTCTATTGCTGTTGGTGAAGATGGTCCAACACATCAACCTGTTGAACAGTTGGCTATGTTGAGATCTATGCCTAATATTCAGGTTATTCGAGCTGCTGATGCTTACGAAATGGCAGGAGCATGGAAAAAAGCTATTGAAACAACTGATAGACCTACAGCTTTGATTTTGACAAGACAAAATGTTACAAACTTCACACATGCAACATACAACGATGTTTGCCATGGTGCTTATATTGTATCAAAAGAACAAAATCAATTAGATGGTATCTTAATTGCCACAGGAAGTGAAGTTGAGTTAGCAGTCAAAGCTCAGAAGGTTTTATTAAATAAAGGATATGATGTCCGTGTTGTATCAATGCCATCAATGGAATTATTTGATATGCAGGATGAATCATATAAAGAATCTGTATTGCCAAAAGAAAATCGTAAACGTTTAGCTATTGAAATGGCAAGTGATTTTGGTTGGCATAAATATGTTGGATTAGATGGAAAAGTTATTTCTGTTAATCAATTTGGTGCTAGTGCCCCAGCAAATGTTATTATTGAAAAATATGGATTTACTGTTGACAATATTGTAGATACATTTTTATCACTTTAAAAAGAATCAGAACTGATTCTTTTTTTTTGACAAATATTTTCATATAAATCAGTTATAATGACCATGGTGATAGCTGTGAAATATAAAATTGTATGTATAAAAATTCCATTTGTTGAACTCGTAAATACGTATCCTACATTAATATCGGATATTTATCAGGAACAGAATAATATGTATAAAACCAAACAAATAGAATTGATGTTTTCAAAAATGATTTCAGAAAAAGAAAAACTTTTACATAATATACAGGAAAGAGAAAATTATTCTTATTATCACGGAGTCCACCAATTAAAAAATCCTATTACGCATGAAAAAATATTTATTTCTATGAATGAATATGATTTGGATGTTGAAGAAGAGGGGAATCATCATTATATTTTTGATATGATTTCAACTTTTTCTAAAAACTTCTATATGATTTTGAAATAATTTTGCAAAAATAATATGACTATGCTATAATAGACAAGTAATTGAATGGAGGATTGAAAGATGTTATACGGAATTTTAGGACTTTTAATAGGTCTTGTTATAGGATTCTTTGCTGCTCGTTACTTCTTTAAGAAAAACTTGAAAAAGAATCCACCAATTAATGAAAAGATGATTCGTGCTATGTTTATGGAAATGGGACGTAAACCAAATGAAACTCAAATTAAACGTATTATGAAGAGCATTAATGATCAATACAAATAAGGGTTAACCCTTATTTTTTCATATATGAGAATATATATAACGCGTCATTCCAAAACATTGTGGAATGAAGAAAAAAGATTACAGGGACGTTTAGATTCCCCGCTCACAAAAGATGGTATTGAAAATGCTCGAGCTTTAAAAAAATATTTAGATGAGATTTCATTAAAATTTGATTATGTTTATTCAAGTCCTATACCACGTGCTTATGAAACAGCATGCTTGTTATTTGATCAAAGTCAGGTTATCACTGATGAACGTTTGATGGAAATGAATTTTGGTGATTTTGAAGGTCAAAAAATTTCTGATTTATTAGCCAAAAAAGATCAGTTATATGATCAATTGTGGAATCATCCAGAACTTTTTGATCGCATTCCTCATGGTGAAAGTTATGATGAAGTTATTGAAAGAGTAAAAAGTTTTTTACGAGATTTACAAAAATTAAAATTTGATAGTCAGATTATGATTGTCACACATGGAATGTATTTTGTTGTTTTGATGGCAGTTATAATGAATCTTGCTAAAAAAGATTTTGTCAAAATCAATCAACAGATTGTTGAAGGTTGTTCGTTAACTTGTGTTGATGAAGACGATGGGCATTATCAAGTGGTTTATTATAATGATTATCATTTTTTACCACATGTGATGCATGCGAGTTTTTCAAAATCATAATTGATATGATGGTTTGTAAAATAAAAACCTCTCGTCAGTATTTGATATGTAATACTGTTTTCTGAGAGGTTTTTCTATATTTATATTCATTTTTTACATCCAAGTAATCTTGCTCTCTGTTCCGTTTCTTAATCTTTGTATATTGCTTTTATGTTTATAAACAAGTAATGCCACAATACATATATTGGTGATGATGCCAATAGAACTGTAACCTAAAAATGGAGAAATAATAGCAATAGAAAGAGATGCTAATATTGAAGATAATGAAACATACTTAGAAATCTTTAATGTAACTAAAAAGATGACCAATGCAATAAGAAATGCATATATATTTGTCATTAAAGCATATCCAATAGCAACCGAAACGGCTTTTCCACCACGAAATCCAGCAAAAATAGGATAACAATGACCAATAACACATGCCAAGGCACATGGATAAATAATATCTGGATTGAGATTCATGTTTTCAGCGATCATTGAAGCAATCAAGATGGATATACAACATTTGGATGCATCCAATAAAATAACTGCTAACCCAGCTTTTTTTCCTAAAACTCTTCCGGCATTTGTTCCACCTAAATTTCCTGAACCACTATTTCGAACATCAGTGTGGTAAAACAGTTTTCCAATGACTAAGGCAAATGGAACTGAACCATACAAGTAAGCCATAATGATTAATAAAATATATATCAATATATTCATTTTTTCACTTCCTCGAGCACTATTATACATAAAAACATAGAAAAATCAAATTTTTTAAATAATTTGCGAAAATTATAGAAATCTGTTAAGATAGGATATCCCTAGCAATATAAGCTCATTTTTGGTATAATTATAAAGTTGGAAAAGGAGGAAATCACATATGAAAGCAAATCACTATGATGAATCAAATATCCAAATTCTTGAAGGATTAGAAGCAGTTAGAAAACGTCCGGGTATGTATATCGGTTCGACTGATTCTCGTGGTTTACATCATCTCGTATGGGAAATTGTAGATAACTCAATTGATGAAGCTTTGGCCGGATATGGGAAAAAGATTACAGTAACTATAGGGAAAGATAATAGCATTCAGGTTGAAGATGAAGGAAGAGGAATGCCGACTGGTATGCATGCTTCGGGAAGACCAACGACAGAAGTTATTTTAACAATTCTTCATGCAGGTGGTAAATTTAGTGAGGATGGCGGATATAAAACATCTGGTGGTTTACATGGTGTTGGATCATCTGTCGTGAATGCGTTAAGTGAATGGTTAGAAGTTACAGTATATCGTGATGGTAAAATATATCAGCAACGTTTTGAAGATGGTGCAAAAATAATTTCACCATTAAAAGTTATTGGAAAAACTTCAAAAACTGGAACGACTATTCGTTTTAAGCCAAATAAAGATATTTTTTCTACTATTGAATTTAACTATTCCACAATATGTGAAAGATTAAGAGAGAGTGCTTTTCTTTTAAAAGGCATTGAGATGAATGTTATCGATGAAAGAACGGAAAAAAGAGATACATTTCAATATGATAATGGGCTAGAAGCATTTATTGAATATCTGAATTATGATAAAAAAACATTGCATTCAACGGTTACATTCGATGATGATTCTCATCCGATTGAAGTTGAAGTATCATTCCAGATTACTGATGGCTATCAAGAAAATATTATCTCATTTGTCAATTTAGTCAGAACAGGAGATGGAGGAACTCACGAAACTGGATTTCGTTCAGGTTTCACAAAAGTTTTCAATGAATACGCAAGACAATATGGATTATTAAAACCTAAAGATAAAAACTTAGAAGGTAGTGATGTTCGAGAGGGTTTAACAGCTGTTATTTCTGTTAAAATTCCTGAGTCATTATTGCAATTTGAAGGTCAGACAAAGTCTAAATTAGGGACACCTGAAGCAAGAAATATTGTTGAAAATGTTGTGTATGAACAAGTGAATTATTTTTTAGAAGAAAATAAAGATATTGCTAATGAACTTGTTAAGAAAATGATTAAAGCTTCACAGGCGAGAAATGCAGCTAGAAAAGCTCGCGAAGAAGCGCGTAAGGGAAAAGGAAACAAAGTTGAAAAGATTTTAAGTGGAAAATTAGCTCCAGCACAATCTAAGGATAAAAAGCGTAAAGAATTATATCTAGTCGAAGGAGATTCAGCTGGAGGAAGTGCAAAACAAGGAAGAGACCGTAAATATCAGGCTATTTTACCATTAAGAGGAAAAGTCATTAATACGGAAAAAGCAGCAATGAGTGATATTTTAAAAAATGAAGAAATTAGTACCATTATTAATACAGTTGGTGCTGGTGTTGGTGCTGATTTTAATGCCGATGATTCTAATTATGCAAAAGTGATTATTATGACCGATGCGGATACTGATGGCGCCCATATTCAGGTTTTATTGTTAACTTTTTTCTATCGCTATATGCGTGGATTGATTCAAGCTGGAAAGGTTTATATTGCATTACCACCTTTATATAAAGTGTCAAAGAAAAATGGTAAGCATGAAGATGTTGTTTACGCCTGGGATGATGATGAGTTAGAAGAAGCGAAAAAGAAAATTGGTCGTGGCTATAATATACAACGTTATAAAGGTTTGGGTGAAATGAATGCTGATCAATTATGGGAAACAACAATGAATCCTGAAACGCGTACTTTAATTCAGGTTTCTATTGAAGATGCGGCTTTAGTTGAAAGAAGAGTTTCTGTTTTAATGGGAGATAAGGTAGAACCAAGACGTGAATGGATTGAAGATAATGTTCAATTCTCATTAGAAGATTCATTTTTTATTAATCAGTAGGGAGGTAAGCTATGAAAGAAAAAATCATAACACAATCATTAGATGATATCATGGGTGATCGTTTTGGAAAATATTCAAAATATATTATCCAAGATCGTGCTTTACCCGATGTCAGAGATGGATTAAAGCCTGTACAGCGTAGAATTCTTTATGCTATGTATAAAGAAGGAAATACACATCAAAAACCATATCGTAAATCGGCAAAAACAGTAGGGAATGTTATTGGTAATTATCATCCACATGGAGATAGTTCTGTTTATAAGGCTATGGTTCGTCTATCACAAGATTGGAAAATGCGTATACCTCTTATTGATATGCAAGGAAATAATGGTTCTATTGATAATGACCCAGCTGCCGCAATGCGTTACACTGAAGCAAGATTATCACCTATTGCATTAGAATTATTAAAAGATATTGATAAAGATACTGTACAAATGGCTTTAAACTTTGATGATACAGAATATGAACCAACTGTTTTACCAGCAAAATTTCCTAATCTTCTTGTCAATGGAGCGACTGGTATTTCTGCTGGATATGCAACTGATATTCCTCCTCATAATTTGGAAGAAGTCATTGATGCCACAATCTATCGTATCTTGCATACAGATTGTACTTTAGATGACTTAATGAAGTTTATGAAAGGTCCTGATTTTCCTACAGGTGCTATTGTAGAAGGTATTCAGGGTATTAGAAAAGCTTTTGAGACAGGAAAAGGAAAAGTTGTTGTTCGTTCTAAGACAAAAGTGATTGAAGAAAAAAACATCAATAAAATTGTTGTTAGTGAAATTCCTTATGAAGTCAATAAAGCAGAATTAGTTAAAAAATTAGATGAAATACGTTTTCAGAAAAATATTGATGGTATTATTGAAGTTAGAGATGAATCGGATCGTAGTGGATTAAGTATTGTAATTGAATTAAAAAAAGATGTAGATGTACAAAATACTTTAAATTATTTTTATAAGAATACTGATTTGCAGAAAAACTATAATTATAATATGGTTGCTATTAAAAATAAGCGACCTGTGTGTATGGGAATTATAGAAATTCTTGATGGTTATATTGAGCATCAGATTGAAGTCATTACAAAACGTTCATTGTATGATTTAAAAAAGGCACAAGAGCGTAAACATATTGTTGATGGTTTGATCAAAGCAGTTTCTATTTTAGATGATGTTGTTCATACTATCCGACATTCACGTGATAAACAAGATGCGAAAAATAATTTACAGTTACAATATCAATTTTCTGAGAAACAAGCTGAAGCCATTGTGATGTTACAATTGTATCGTTTAACAAATACTGATATTGTGTCTTTAGAAAATGAGAAAAAAGATTTGGAAACTTTAATTCAGACACTGACAAATATTTTAGATAGCGATAAAGTTTTAAGAAAGGTTATTGTTGATGAGTTAAAACAAATTAAAAAGCAATATCCTAGCCCTAGATTGACTGAAATCAAGGACGAAGTTCAAGAAATTGTCATTAATGAAGAAGCAATGATATTACCAGAAGATATTTATGTGTCAATCACACGTGATGGCTATATCAAAAGAATATCTCAGCGTTCTTATAAGGCAAGTGAAAATATTGCTTTTGGTAAAAAAGATGATGACATTTTATTAGATGTCCATCATGCCAATACTCTAGATAAATTACTTGTTTTTACAAATAAAGGAAATTATCTTTTTATACCACTACATAAACTTGAGGAATTTAAATGGAAAGAACTCGGAAAACATATTAGTTATTTAATTAAAGTTTCACCAGAAGAAAAAATCATTGGATCCATTCTTGTGAAATCATTTGAATTACCTCTTTATGTTGTTTTAGCAACGCGCCTTGGACAGATTAAACGTGTTTCATTAAAAGAATTTGAAGTTGTCAGATATACAAAACCAATCAAGTGTATGAATTTAAAAAATGATGATGCTCTTATTCAAGTCCAATTAACAAATGATCATCAGGCGATTGTTTTGACATCATCACTTGGTTATGTTTCTCTTTATAGTGAACAGGAAATTTCTGTTTTAGGCTTAAAAGCTGGTGGTATAAAAGCTATGAATTTAAAAGAAGATCATCTTGTTTCGCTCAATAGTTTTGATCCATTGCATTCCTATTCTTATGTTTTAGTCAGTGATCAACCTGGTATTAAGCGAATGAGAATATCTGATATTCCTAGCTGCAATCGTTCGACGAAAGGAACTTTAGTCTTTAAATCTCCGAAAACAAATCCAATACATGCTATTACATCTTTTGTTTTAGATCCGCATGAACAAATTGAAGTTGAAACATCTGAACATAAAGAAACAATCAACATTAAAGATTATTCATTATCACAGATTCAACAAAAACCAAGTGTTATTCAATCTATGAAAAATGAAACAATTGTTAATGTTTATATCAAAAAATCGCTGTCTACAGATTTATTTCAAAATCTAAAGATGGAAAAGAATATTGATCAGAATTTAGATACACAAAAGAGTCAAACGAATAATCAAAATTCAAAAGAAGAACAAGATAAACATTTTGAACCTATTTCTTTTGATGATTTATTTAATGATGATTTTTAAGAATAAATCATTTATTATGAAGATAAGCTTTTAAAAGCTTAATCAGTGCACGTTTTTCTAAACGTGAAACATATGAACGTGAAATATTCATCATATGGGCTATTTCTTTTTGTGTATAAACAGGATGATTATTGAGACCATAGCGATAAATAAGTATTTCCTGTTCTCGAGGAGACAATTGAGAAAAATATTCCTGTAGTTTATGAATTTGATCGTTTGTTTGTATTTGTTCAATAATATCTTTTTGCTGAGCTGGAATGATATCTAATAAAGTCATCTCTCCACCATCCTTATCAACGCCTAAGACTTCATTTAAAGATACATCAAGTGCAGCTTTCTTGCTATGACGCAGATGCATCAGTATTTCATTTTCAATACATTTAGCTGCATAAGTTCCAAGCTTGGTTGATTTATCAGCATTATAGCTATCAACTGCTTTAATAAGACCAATTGTTCCAATGCTTATTAGATCCTCCTGTAAGTCTTTTGTGTTCTCGTATTTTTTTGCAATATGTGCAACAAGTCTTAGATTATGTTCAATAAGATCGTTTCTAGCATTTTGATCACCTTGAAAGTATTTTTCTAATAAGGCATTTTCTTGTTTAGGGGTTAGCTGTGGTTTAAAGGCTTGCGTTTTAATGAATGAAACAAAGAGAAATTGTTGTAATAATGTAATAATCGTTGTAAACATAATTCACCTCAAAATATTATATGAAATTTGTCGATGTTTATGTTTATCTCTTTTCATCAAAATAGAAATAGTATACAATATTCAAGAAGGAAGGTATGTATGGATAAGATAAAAAGATGTTATGGATGTGGAGCCATTATTCAAAGTGAAGATCAAAAGCATATAGGATATGTTCCTAAAAATGCGGCTGACAGAGAACATATTTTATGTCAACGTTGTTTTCAATTAAAGAATTATCATAAATTGCAGGAAACTTCATTAACAAAGGATGACTTTCTGAATCTTTTGGATTACATTGGAGAAAAAGATTGCTTAGTTGTCTATATGATTGATCTCTTTGATTTTAATGGAAGTCTTATTAGTGGACTAATGAGACATATTGGATATAATGATGTACTTGTTTTAGGAAATAAACGTGATTTATTACCAAAATCGGTGAAAGAAAGAAAGCTTGAACACTGGGTTAGAAGACAATTAAAGGAAGAGGGCATAAAACCTGTAGATGTCATGATTACCAGTGGCAAAAAGAATATGAATATGGATATGATTTATGATGCTATTATGTCATATCGTAAACATCGAGATGTTTATATTGTTGGAGTTACAAATGTAGGAAAATCAACATTTATTAATGCTTTGTTGAAACATTATGCCCAAGTAGAAGATCAAAATTTGATTACAGTTTCTGAATTCCCTGGAACAACACTTGATTTTATAGAAATACCATTGGACGAACATTCATCACTATATGATACACCTGGAATAGTGAATGATGATCAGATAACACATTTTGTCAAGGCAGAGAATTTAAAGAAAATAATGCCACAAAGTGAATTAAGACCTATTGTTTTTCAACTTCAAGAAAAACAGACGATTTATTTTGATGGATTAGGTAGAATAGATTATTTGAGTGGAGATCAGGCAAGTTTTATTACTTACTTTTCAAACAATTTAAAAATACATCGTACAAAAACAGAAAATGCTGATGCTCTTTATAATCGTCATAAAACATTTCAATATGAACTTGATGATATGAAAAACATTGATGATATGAAAACATACCATTTTCATTTGAAACCAGGAAAATGTGATATTGTTATTTCTGGATTAGGATTTATAACAATCGCATCACAAGGTGGGAAAGTGAAAGTTTATGTTCCACCAAAGGTTTCAGTTATGATAAGAGAAGCAATTATATAGGAAGGAAAAGATTTATATGTTAACAGGTAAACAAAAACGTTATTTAAGAAGTGAAGCTCATCATTTAAAAGCCATTTTTCAGGTAGGAAAAGATGGTGTTTCTGCTAATCAAATCAAAGGTATAGAAGAAGCTCTAGAAGCTCAGGAAATGATTAAGGTGAAACTATTAGATAGTTGTCCAGATGATGTTAATAGTGTAGCTGTTGAAATAAGTATGCAAACAAAGGCTGAAGTTGTTCAAATTATTGGACATACAATAGTTTTATATAAGAAATCTCAACAAGGAATCTATCGCTTACCATGAAAAAAATAGGTTTATTTGGAGGAAGTTTTGATCCTATTCATAAAGGACATATTGAAATCGCTAAACATGCTATAGAACAGTTACAATTAGATGAAGTTCAGTTTATTCCTACTAAAAATAATCCATGGAAAAATCAGAGTTGTGCTAATGCAAAAGAACGTTTGCATATGATTCATATAGCTATTGAAGGATATCCAAAATTATCTGTCAATACTATTGAGTTAGAAAATAAGAATGATGAAAAAAATTATACCATTCATACACTTAAGAAAATCACAAAACAAAATCCTGATATTCAATATTATTATATTATGGGAATGGATCAGGCTAATTCTTTTCATCAATGGAAAAAACCAGAAAAAATATCTCAATTGGTTCAATTGGTAGCATTTCAAAGAGGAGGATATGAGCCTCATCATGACATTTTAAAACAATATCATTTTATAACATTAAATAATGAACCCGTTTATGCTTCAAGCAGTGAGGTCCGTCAAGGACATATTGAAATGTTAGATACAAAGGTTTTGCATTATATCTCAAATCATGGTTTATATCTGGAAACAATGATTGTTCCTTATATGAAAGAAAAACGCTGGAAACATACATGCAGTGTAGCTCGATTGGCTCGAGATATTGCTGAAGCTAATCACTTGAATGGCCAACAGGCTTATATTGCAGGAATGATGCATGATATTGCAAAGGAAATGGATGAAAAAAAAGCTTATCAAATCATGAAAGAAAATTTTCCTGAGTTTTTATCAAAACCAGTTCCAGTGTGGCATCAATGGCTTTCAAGATATGTCTGTGAACATGAATTTTTTATTGATGATCCTGTTATTTTAAAAGCGATTGAAGATCATACAACAGCATCTATACATATTTCACCTATAGGAAAATGTCTATATGTTGCTGATAAATTAGATCCATTAAGAGGATATGATTCATCTCAACAAATAGAAATATGCAAAAAGGATATTGATGAAGGGTTTAGAAATGCCTTGATTGATTTTTACCAATTTTCGAAGAAAAAGAATAGAGAAATCGATGAATGTTTTTATGAAATTTATGATTATTATGTAGTAAAAGGAGAAAAGTGATGACAAAATTAGAATGTATTGTAAAAGCAATGGATGATAAATTGGCAACTCACATTACTGCTATTGATATGCGTGATGCCAGTCCTATATTTGACACATTTGTTTTATGTACAGCCAGTAATGAAAGATTAATGAAAGCTATTAAAGATAATATTCAAGAAGAATGCGCAAAAAATCATTTTGAAATTAAAAGTATTGAAGGTTTAAGAAATTCCAAATGGATTCTTATTGATCTTGGTGATATTGTTTGCCATATCTTTGAGGCTGCAGAAAGAGAAACATATAATCTTGAAAAACTTTGGGGAGATATGCCTAGAATTAACGTTGAGGGAATGTTAGCAAAATGAGTTATGAAAATTTTGCCTATTACTATGATAGTTTAATGGATTCTCAATTTTATGATGATTATTACCAATTTATTAAAAGTCATTGTGATTTTGATGAGGTCTTTGAGCTTGGATGTGGAACAGGAGAAATCGCCATCAGAATGGCTCAAGATCAAAAAACAGTTTTTGCTTCTGATTTATCTTCTGATATGTTAGAAGTTGCCAAACAAAAAGCTATAACTCATCAGGTCAATCTGATTTTACAAAGAGTGGATATGTGTGATTTTGAAACATCACGTCCCGTTGATTTGATTTTATGCTTATGTGATTCTATCAATTATTTATTGGATCCTGAACAAGTTGTTAAAACTTTCCAAAATGTTTTTCGTTCATTAAAAGATGGAGGAACATTTATTTTTGATGTTGATAGTTTATATAAGATGAATGTTATTTTAGATCAATACATTGAAAAGGAAGAAGATGAAGAATTTTCATTTGAGTGGAAAGTTGAAAAAATTGCAGATGGATATGTTCATCATCATGTCTATATTGAAGATAAAATAGAAAATGAGATTGTTGATGAAGAACATTATCAAAAAACATATCCTGTTTCTCAATATTTATATTGGCTTCATGATGTTGGCTTTAAAAAAGTTGAGTATTATAGTGATTTTTCTTCATATCAAGAAAAATGTGAAAGAGTTATATTTGTTTGTCGTAAGGAGGTATGACGATGATTGGAATCATTGGTGCCATGGAAGAAGAAGTTGCTGAAATTAAAAAATATATGGAAATTGAATCTCAAAAGGTCTTGAATGGTTATACTTTTTATGAAGGAAAAATGAGTAACCAATGTGTTGTTCTTGTTCAAGGCGGAATTGGGAAAGTGAATGCTGCAATTTCTACAACACTGTTATTTTGTCATTATGAAATTGATTTTCTAATCAACATCGGTTCGGCTGGTGGTCTGTCATTATCACAGAATGTAGGAGATGTTGTGATTTCTACAGGAGTCTTACATCATGATGTAGATGTAACGGCTTTTCAAAGACCATTGGGGGAAGTCCCTGGTATGCCATGCATTTTTGAACCGGATTTGAATGCCTTGAATAAAATTCAAGATATTTTACAGGAATTTGAACAACCATACCATCTGGGATTAATTGTTTCTGGTGATCAGTTTATTTCACGTGAGGATCAGGTTAATAAAATTAAAAATGATTTTCCTGAAGCTATGTGCGCAGAAATGGAAGCTGCATCTATCGCTCAAGTTTGTCATGTATTTCAGATTCCATTTATCATTACCAGATCTTTGAGTGATATTTATCAAAAAGGAGAAAATCACGTTCAATTTGATGAATATCTCAAAAAGGCCAGTCAGGCATCTGCAAAAATGTGTTATCAGTTCATTTCAACATTATCGCAATAACATACTGTTATTGCTTTTTGTTCGAGGAGGAACATTATGAAAAAAATTGAATTATTAGCTCCTGCAGGAGATCAGGAATCATTAATAGCAGCAGTACAAAATGGTGCTGATGCTATATATTTAGGTGGAACTTTATTTAGTGCTCGTGCTTTTGCTAAAAATTTTGATGATGATCAATTACAATGGGCAATCCAATATGCGCATTTATATGGCGTCAAAATTTATGTAACTGTGAATACGTTATTCAAAGATACAGAGATAGAAACTTTGGTTTCATATATTGATAAATTATATCAATTTCAAGTTGATGCCTTAATCATACAAGATATTGGATTGTTTGATATTGTCAGAACTTTATATCCGGATTTTGAAATACATATGAGTACACAATCTTCAATTATGAATCTCTATGGTGTTGACTATTTTGAAAAATGTGGAGCCGCACGTGTTGTGCTCGCACGTGAAAATACTTTAGAAGAAATTCAACATATTTGTCAAAAGACATCTATAGACATCGAAGTTTTTGTTCATGGAGCTATGTGTGTCTGTTATTCAGGACAATGTTTAATGAGCAGTATGATAGGTAAAAGAAGCGGAAATAGAGGGCAGTGTGCTCAGCCATGCCGTTTACCATATCGATTATTAAAGGACAACCAGGTTTTACCTGAAAAATATCCCTTTCTTCTATCACCAAAAGATATGATGACTATTGAACATGTTGGATCTCTTATTGAAGCAGGAGTTTCTTCTTTAAAAATAGAAGGGCGCATGAAAAGGCCTGAATATGTTGCGAGTGTTACACGCGCATATCGTCAAGCTATTGATGCCTATTATGCACGTCAAAAAGTGGACTTAGAGCCACTTATTCATGACATGAAGTCAATGTTTAATCGCAATTATACATTAGGTTATTTAAAACATGATACACATCTTGTAGATGGGGATTATTCTGGACATAAGGGTACTCTTGTTGGTCATGTTTTATATTATCATAAGAAACACAAGAGAGTAGGTATCCAACTTACAGATACTCTTTGTCAAGGGGATAGCATAGTTTTTGAGCACATTGATAAAGGGAGACCAGTTAATAAAATGTATTTGCAAAAAAAATTGGTTCATACAGCTCATGCGCAAGATATTATTGAAATTGAGTTTGATCAGTATGTAAGCCAAGGAAATGTGAGAAAAACATTGGATAAAAAGGTAGTAGAAAGCTTACAACAAACTTATCAGACCAGTCAAAGAAAAATACCGGTGACTATGAATTTCGATGCTCAGCTTAACCACAAAGCCCAATTAACACTTACAACACCAAACGCAAGTGTAACAGTTCAATCTGATTGTGATGTCGAATATGCCCGAAAAACACCATTGGATAGACAACGTATTTTTCAACAACTTTCAAAATTAGGTTCTACGCCTTTTGAAGCCAAAGATATTCAAATATCTAGTGATGATAATATTTCTATGCCAATTAAAAATTTAAATGAAATGCGTAGAAAAGCAACTGATGATTTATCACAGAAATTATCGTCTCAAAAAATTCATCATCGTCAATCCTTAACAAAATTACCTGTTTTGAAGCGCCAAAATCCATCTCAACATCAAGATGTTTATATTGTGGTATATTCTTTAGAACAATTACAAATTGTTGTTGACTATTCTTTTGATATTATCGTTTATCCATATCAGAAGGATATCGATGAGGCATTTGACCTTTGTCAGAAACATCACAAAAAAATGATTATGATGACATCACCTGTTATGAAAGATAATGAAGTTCAAGATATCCTTTCTTCCCATATTTATCAATCTATAGATACAATATTAGTCAATGATTATGGAAGCTATCATGCATTTCGCGACAAAAATGTCATTGCAGGTTCGGGTTTAAACATATATAATTCTTATGCGGCGAATTACTATTCTCATCCATTTGTGACTTCATTGGAAATGTCTGCTAATGAAATTGAACATTTACGAATTGATCCATCACAATGCATTGTTCAGATATTTGGAAAAACGGAAAATATGATTAGTGATTACTGTCCAATTTCACAATATTATTTTGGATATCAAAATAAGCATTGCCATATGTGTCAGCAAGGTCAATTTGCTTTAATGGATAGAAAAAAGGAAGTTTTTCATATTATGGTTGATGAACAATGTCGCATGCATCTGTTAAATGCCCATACTCTTTATTATGAGAAATTTCAGAATTTGTCAGTAGGAGGGATTATGATTCGTTTTACTGATGAAGATCAAAAAACAGTCAAATGGATAATGGATGATTTTGTTAATGTTATTTTTCAACATCAGAAAAGTATTCTTAGAGAAAAAATAAAAATAACTTCCAGTTATTTTAAAGAAATATGACAAATTTTATCTTTTTATGTCTTTCATAAAAAGATTTTTTTTAATTTCTAAATTGCCTTCTTTTTTTGTCCATGATATAATGAATATATGGAGGTGGCATAATGGCAATAGATATGGATTTAGCAAAACGCTTGAAAGTGTATCGTAATTTTAAACATCTTACTCAAAAAGAAGTTGCTTCTCATCTTAATGTTCCACATTCTGCCATTTCAGACATAGAAAATGGAAAAAGAGATGTAACTGTTAGTGAGCTCAAAATTCTTTCTCATTTATATGGAAGAAGTGTTGAAGAGATTATGAGTGGTAAAAAATATGATTATTATAATATCGCCAATATCGCTCGTTTATTGACTGAATTACCAGATGATGATTTAAAAGAAGTTATGTTTATAATAGAGTATAAGCGCAAAAGAATTGAAGAGAAAAACAAAGCACAGCAATAAGACGAAAAGGAGTCTTCATTGAAGTGAACCCAATTTGTTTGTTGGACACTTATTTAAATTTGTTATTTAAGCATTTAATAAGGATTGATTCCTGTATTGAACAGGAGTTAATCCTTTTAATTTTACTGTAATTCTTTGAGTATTATAATACTCGATATATTCTTCCATTGCAGTCTTTAAGTCATCTAATGTTTTAAAAGTATACTCATATCCATAAAACATTTCATTTTTCATCTTTCCAAAAAAGTTCTCCATTGGTGAATTGTCTAAACAATTTCCTTTTCTTGGCATTGATTGTTGAATTCCCTTTTCCTCAAGCATTTTATGATATGGTTGCATTTGATATTGCCACCCCTGATCTGAACGAAAGATAAGATTACTCAAGTTATCATATTTATCAAACGCTTTATTAAGCATATCTTTTGTCTGTTCAAAATTTGGACTTGTTGATATATTGAAAGATACTATCTCTCGATTATGTAAATCTAAAATCGGTGAAAGATATAGTTTGCCTGCTGCTATATGAAATTCTGATACATCTGTAGACCATATTTCATTGCATCTTGTTGTATTAAAATTTCTTTTATAATATGTCTTATGATTTTCTTCATCAACTACCTTATCAAGTAATAGATTTTTTACTGTACCATTCATATCACCTTTATATGACTTATATTTTGCTTTTGGCGTTTTGGTATATAATCCCATTATAGACATTAATCGTTTGACTTTCTTGTGATTGATCGCATATCCCTTATTTCTTAATTCTAAAGTTATTCTACGGTAGCCGTAACGTTCTTTATGCGTATAAAAGATATCGATAATAACGTTCATTATTTCATCATTTTTCATGTCTTTATGAGTCTTGGATAACGTGTAGTAATATGTTGAACGTTTTAATCCGGATATCTCAAGAAGAATCCTTAGTGGATATTTACGCTGCAGTTCACAAATTACCGCTACTTTTTCTTCGGTTGTCGATTCTTCCTTGCCTGAACTGCAGCTCTCAATTTTTTTAGGTATTCAACTTCCGCTTCCAGATACTGATTTTTTTCCTCAAGATACTTGATTTTTTCTTCTGGAGTCATATCTTCGTATTTTTTATTGAATTGATCTTTTTTGTTCATAGTAGATGGTCTTCCTTTCGTTTTCTCTACTATAACATATCCATTCTCTTTATACGAGTTAATCCAATTTAGTAACATGCCATCACTAGATAAACCATACTCAATAGCTGTACCTATTATTGATTGACCATCGAGAATGACTTTATTGATAGCCTCTAATTTTAATTCTAGTGAGTAGTATTTGTTTTTTCCAGAATTCAAAATGTCAAACCCATGCTTATCTATCAATCTTATTAAATATGCAATATTTTTTTTGTTTATTTTGTATTCTGCAGATAATGATGGTAAAGTTTGTCCTTGCTTTCGTTTCACATATAATTCTATTTTTTGTTCTCTTGTAAGTTTTGCCATAATAAAAAATGAACCTCCATTATTTGGGTGTCCAAATAACGGGGTTCATTTCAATATCGGCTCCTTTTTTCATGTCTATTTAAGCAACTGTTTGAATTCCTCTAATAAGTCAAGTCCTTCATCAAGAATGTCCTGATGACAAACTTCATCTGTCTCACAATGTCGAAATTCAACCTGAATATCTTTATTTTGAATATTAATAAGTGCATAAGTTCCATATCCATAGCTACCACGGTTCATCATCAGGCTACCTGGATTAAGAAAATAAATATTTTGATGTTTTTGAAAAGTAGGTACATGAGTATGACCATGTAGGCATAAAAAGCAATCATGTTCTTGACAAAGCTGAATAAGTTTATCATAACCATAATAAACGTCATAATAATGTCCATGTGTTATACATATATTTTGTAAAACTTGATAAATAGGAAAAGGAGCATCGTCATGGTTACCTCTTACAACTATATCAAACTTTTGAATATAGGGATTATCTAAAGGTAAAGACGAATCTCCACAATGTATCATATAATTAACCTGAGATCTATACAATTTGACAACACGTTGTAAATGATCTTTATATAAATGACTATCACTAACAACAAGTAATTTCATTTTCATCATCTCTTTTCTTTATCTATTTTATCATAACTCATTTATAAAATCATATTTTATTGATGAAATCATGATATTTTCTGAAACAGAAAATTTTTGTCCGTAAGTGTTTACAATTCATCTAAAAATTGTTACAATATATATTGTAAAAATAAGAAAGGGAGTAAGAAATATGAAAACTATTTTATTAGTATGTTCTGCAGGAATGTCTACAAGCTTATTAGTTACTAAAATGGAAGCTGCTGCTAAAGATGCTGGAGTTGAATGCAAAATCTTTGCATTACCATTTTCTGATGCACCAAGAGTATTAGAAGAAGTTGACTGCATCTTGCTTGGACCACAAGTTAGATTCCAAAAAGCTGCTATTGAAAAATTAGCTGCTGGTAGAAAAGCTGGACCTATCCCTGTAGACGTCATTGATATGAGAGATTATGGTACAATGAACGGTAAAGCTGTATTTGAAAAGGCTTTGTCTTTATTAAAATAATCCCAAAAAAGGAGCATTGCTCCTTTTTTCTTTTCTTTTTATATATTGTTTGTTATAATATTGTCAATCAGGAGGATGAAAAATGGAAAAAGCAATTATAACTGTTGTGGGTAAAGATCAAGTTGGAATTATTGCTAATGTTTGTCAATATTTAGCAAAAACAAATATTAATATTTTGGATATATCTCAAACAATATTAGAGGGATATTTTAATATGATGATGATTGTAGATATGAGTGATTCGAAAGAATCTTTCTCTGATGTTTGTGATCAGTTAGAAAATCTTGGTGAGAATATTGGTGTTCATATTAAATTACAACACGAAGATATTTTCAATAAAATGCATAGAATCTAAGGAGGATGGTCATGATTAATTTATTTGAAGTTAATGAAACAAATAAGATGATTGAACAGGAAAACTTAGATGTGCGTACAATAACAATCGGTATTAGTCTGATTGATTGTATTGATGCTGATATTGATGTTTTATGTCAAAATATTTATCAAAAAATAACGACTGTTGCAGCGCATTTGGTTGAAACAGGAGAGGCTATTGAAAAGAAATATGGTATTCCTATTGTCAATAAGAGAATTTCAGTAACACCAATCGGTTTAGTTGGAGCTGCTGCATGTCATTCTACAGATGATTTTGTGAAGATTGCGAAAACTTTAGATCGATGTGCAGAAAAAGTTGGTGTTAATTTTATTGGTGGTTATAGTGCACTTGTTTCTAAAGGTATGACACAAGCTGAAAAACTACTTATTCAATCTATACCACAAGCCATGAAAGAAACGAAACTGGTTTGTAGTTCTGTTAATGTTGGATCAACAAAAACAGGAATTAATATGGATGCTGTTAAATTAGTTGGTGAAATCATAAAAGAAACAGCTGAATTGACACAAGAAAGCGATTCTATCGGTTGTGCAAAATTTGTTGTCTTTTGTAATGCACCTGATGATAATCCTTTTATGGCTGGAGCTTTTCATGGTGTAAGTGAAGCTGATGCTATTATCAATGTAGGAGTCAGTGGTCCTGGAGTTGTTAGAAAAGCTATTCAAACAGCTAAAGGAAAAGATTTTGGGGAACTATGCGAAATTGTAAAGAAAACAGCTTTTAAAATTACAAGAGTAGGGCAGTTGGTTGCAAGAGAGGCATCTGCTGCTTTGAATATTCCTTTTGGAATTATAGATTTATCATTGGCACCAACTCCTGCTGTTGGAGATAGTATAGCTGATTGTTTGACTGAAATGGGGTTAGAAAGAGTAGGGGCTCCAGGAACAACAGCGGCTTTAGCTATCTTAAATGATCAGGTTAAAAAAGGTGGTGTTATGGCATCATCATATGTAGGTGGACTTTCTGGTGCATTTATCCCTGTAAGTGAGGACCAGGGAATGATTGATGCTGTAGAAGCAGGAGCTTTAACATTAGAAAAATTAGAAGCTATGACTTGTGTCTGTTCAGTTGGTTTGGATATGATTGCTATTCCAGGTAAAACTTCTGCAAAGACAATTTCTGGTATTATTGCAGACGAAATGGCAATCGGTATGATCAATCAAAAGACAACAGCTGTACGTATCATACCTGTTATAGGTAAGGATGTTGGAGAAAGTGTTGAATTTGGAGGTTTATTGGGGTATGCTCCAATTATGCCTGTTAATCCTTTTTCATGTGATGAATTCATTGATAGAGGTGGACGAATTCCTGCACCAATTCATAGTTTTAAAAACTAAAAGACGATTCAATCGTCTTTTTTTACAAAGAGTTTATAAAATATAATTAATTGAAATTAATAGAAAGGAAAATTATATACTAACTCATAAGTTAAGTATATATCAGGATTTCATCATGCTTAATAATCAACTTATTATTTATAAAAATATATCTGAAGATTCTCTTGTTTTAAAATGTCTTTCTTTTGTTGATGATAAAGAAGTACATATAAATGAATCAGAATTTATTGCATATATGCTGAATTTGGCTGAAAAATATGAACTTCATGGTCATTTATTTCAAAGTCTTTTGACACATTTATTAGCATATCATGAAAATACTTTTACTTTAGCTTTAGAAAGAAAAAAAGAAATTTCAAACTCATTAAAAAAAGTTGTTTGTCATGATTTAGAGATTATTTTTCAGCTCTATCATTATGATTTTTCTCATATAGATGATTTATATAGAGATTTATTTTTATCTTTTGAAAATAGTTCTACTATTATCAATCAAGAGATTTATGATCTTTTAACTCAACTTCAAATTAAACTTTCAAAGAGCACATCAGTAGAAGAATTCTATCAAATATTATATAATCATTATTATCAGTATGGTGTTGGAAAATATGGTTTAAATAAAGCTTTCCGTTATTTAGATCATCATATTATACCAATAGAACATATTGGGAATAATACACTTGAACAACTGATTGGTTATGAAGACCAGAAACGTAGATTAACTGCTAATACTGAAGCCTTTTTAAATGGTCAAAAAGCAAATAATGTATTGCTTTATGGTGATAGTGGGACTGGTAAATCAAGTAGTATTAAAGCATTATTAAATCGTTATTATAAAGATGGTTTAAGAATGATAGAAGTTTATAAACATCAATTTATATCTTTGCCTCAAATTATTGATGAATTACAAAATAGAAATTATCGTTTTATTATTTTTATGGATGATTTATCTTTTGAGGAATTTGAAGTTGAATATAAGTATTTGAAAGCAGTCATTGAAGGTGGTTTAGAAAAGAAACCAGATAATATTCTTATTTATGCAACAAGCAACAGACGTCATTTAATTAAGGAAACATGGAATGATCGTAATCATGATCAGGAAATTAATAATAATGATGCAATGCAAGAAAAACTGTCTTTAGTATCCCGATTTGGAGTTCAAATCATGTATATTCATCCTGATAAACAGCATTATTTAGATATTATTGATGCTTTAGCAAAATTCTATCATATTCAAATGCCAATTGAACGTCTACATGAGTTGGCATTGCAATGGGAAATGAGAAATGGAGGTTTTTCTGGAAGAACAGCAAAACAATTTATTCATATGCTGCTTTCTAAACAATCATGAAACAATTAACTTTAGAAGATTATTCTATTATTCAACCTTATTTAAAAAAAGCTAATTATGAAGGATATAATTCGAATTTTGTAACGATGATGATGTGGAATCATGAATATCATATTCAATATGAAATTCATGACCATTTTCTTGTCATGTTACATCATTATAAAAATATTTATTTTTGGGCTATGCCTTTTACAACACCTGAGTATTATCAAGAAGCTATGGATTTTATGATTCAATATAGTCATGATCACCAATTTCCATTTATGATTGATTGTGCTGTTGAGGATTTCGTTAAAGAGATTCAAAGAAATGATTCTCAAAAAAAGTTTTTATTTGAAAGAACACCCTATAATGATGACTATATTTATGATAAGAAAATGCATCAAACATTGTCTGGAAAGAAAATGCAGAAAAGAAGAAATCATTATAATGCATTTCTTAAAGAACACCCAAATTACGAATATCGTGATTTAGATATTACAAATGATTTTGATACTATTCTTTCTTGTCTGAATAGATGGGAAGGGGAAAAAGAATATTTGAGTGAATCTATGACAAGTGAAGTGCGCGGAATTATGTCATTATTATCTTCTAAACATTTGCTTGATTTTGAAATAGGTGGCATTTTCATAGATAATCAAATGGAAGCTTTTATTATCGCATCACGATTAAATCATTCAACTATTCAAATTCACGTTGAAAAAGCGAATAAAAAGATTAGAGGTTTATATCCGGCCATTTTAAAAGAATTGTTAGAACATCATTTTCAAGATGAGAAATGGATTAATAGAGAAGAAGATATGGGACTAGAGAATTTACGTCGTTCCAAACAATCACTTCATCCAGTCAAAATGATTCATAAATATCGTATTTATGAAAATCATACTGTTATAAAAAAGGCTAATGAAAGTGAAAAAAATCAAATAAAGAGCTTATGGAAAGATTGCTTTAAAGATGAAACTGATGAATCTACAGATTTTTATTTTTCTTATATGTATAACAGCCATAATACATATGTACTCAAAAATAATGATCAAATTCTTTCTGTACTTCAGATAGTTCCCATGACGATCATTCAAAAGCAACAGGAACAAGAATGTTACTTTATTTTGGGTGTCTGTACAAATCAAAATTTCCGCCAACAAGGCTTAATGAAGCAATTAATGCAATATATTTTAAAGCAATATCATCATAAAAAGATTTATTTACAAGCGTATCACCCAGAAATTTATCGTCCTTTTGGATTTTTTGCATCCCACTACCATCAAGTTATAGAGGTTAATAAAGATACTCTCAATGATACTGAAAAATTTGAATTATCAGATGATTTTTCTTTATTATCACAATATTATGATTTATTCACTAAAAACTTTGATGAGTATAGACTGCGTTCTGAAAATTATTGGAATCTATTTAAAAAGAGATGTCAAAGTTTTGAGGATCAGGTGTTAATATTTAAAGAAAAGGGTTATCTCGTATATCATGAAGATGAAATAAGTATATATGTTCATGAATTGATTTATTTAAATAATCAAGCTTTCAATCAAATGCTTGCATATTTCAAGAACACTTCAAAAAAATTAATAGTAGAGTGTGATATAAATGTTAATATTGATGGAAAAAAAGATTTTGTGATAACAATGATGTCAAACCAGCTATCAGAAGATCAATTTGATTTAAAGAAATATATCAATGAAGTCTATTGATAAAGGTATAAAACACTTCCAATGGATATGGGAAACGGAAGTGTTTTTATTTTATAGGATTATTTTTTGAAAATTCAAACCTAATATTTATACTTTATTAACTCATATTCAACTCAATGAAGGAACATATAGAAAAGGGGTTATACGGAATCAAAGAAATTATTAAATATCATTAACTTCGCATAATATACGTTATGTCATTTTTTTTATTGAAAAAAAGCATATTTATGTTATATTAGTAATATAAAAAGAAGGGAGTTTTCATATAATGACTATTAAAGATGCTATAAATGAATATCGAATATATTTAACAGTTGAAATGAATGCCAGTCAAAATACGATATCAGGATATTTATCAGATTTACAACAATTTCATAATTATTTAAATACTATAAATGTTTATGACATTCAAGATGTATCAAGGGATCATATCCGCAGTTATATTATTAGTGTTGATAGCAAATACTCCATTGCATCTAAAAATCGCCTTTTAGCTTCTATGAAAATGTTTTTTATTTTTTTAGAGAGAAACCATTATATTTCATCAAATCCTGCATCTTTCTTTGAGTCACAAAAAAAGCCCTCTACTCTTCCACAAACGTTAACATCACAAGAAATGGCTCAGATTTTAAATTCAATAGAGATAAAAAATAAAAGTGATGTCCGTGATAAATGTATGATAGCTTTATTATTTGCGACAGGAATGCGTGTTAGTGAAATGTGTCATTTGCAGCTTAAAGATATATCTATGGCTCATAATACAATTAAAGTATATGGAAAGGGAAGAAAAGAAAGAAATGTCTTTATTGACGAACAAACAAAAGAAATACTTTCTAATTATCTTAATCATTATAGAAATGAATTTATAAAAAATGAAAACTCATTTGTCTTTTTGCTAAACAATGGAAAGCCGATGACAAGAAATGAATTTTATAATATTTTAAAAAAAAGAGTCAATAATAGTCCAATTACCAAACACATAACTCCACATACACTTAGACATTCATTTGCTACAGAAATGCTGAATAATGATGCAGATCTCCGCTCAATTCAGGAATTATTAGGTCATAGAAATATTTCAACAACAACCATCTATACTCATGTTAATAATACAAAAATCAATGAAGAATATAAGCATTTTCATCCAAGAGCTCAAAAGAATCATAAATGATTAAAGAATGACTATAACAATACATATGATAAAAGCAGACATTTAAGTCTGCTTTTATACTATCATTTTATATAACAATAAGACGTTTATAAAGACATAAAGAAACTATATGTACATATCACTGCTATTATAACGATCATCACCATGATATATAAGAAAATATATTGAGAGGATTTTTTAAATTGTTGATAAGAAGCCAAAAATGAACATATATATAAGAACAATGCTATCAAATAATCTACTGTTAACAAAATTTGGTTTTGCATAGATAAACTAAAAATATATAATAAACTACCTAACAATGTTCCTCCCAAGACCAACATGACTGAACGACGTCCATTTTGCATATCACTCATAAAAGAATACTCCTAAATAATTTGATTTAATAATGACGTACCTATACCAGGATTGTCTACTTGGAAGTTGTCTGCAATCGTTGCACCTATGACTGCATAACTTTTTAATAAACCTAAATGTTTAGGCATTTGTAGTGATTTGCTATAAATAATAAGTGGAACATTTTCACGTGTATGATCAGTCCCTTTATATGTTGGATCATTTCCATGATCTGCCGTTATCATTAATAAGTCATCACTATTGAGATGATATAATAATTCTTCTAATTGATGATCAAATTCGACAATTGCCTGTCCATACCCTTCTGGATTACGTCTATGACCATATACAGCATCAAAATCTACAAGATTGAGGAAAGCTAATCCAGTAAAATCTTCTTTTGCAATTTCAATTGTTTTTTTCATACCATCTTGATTAGATACAGTTTTAACTTTACGTGTAATTCCCTGATCAACAAAAATATCAGGGATTTTTCCAATTCCAATAACTTCAATAAGATTTTCCTTTAAGCTATCTAAAACAGTTTTACCAAATGGTTTTAATGCTAAATCATGGCGATTGGCCGTTCTTACAAACTCACCCTTCTTTTTTCCAATATAAGGTCTCGCAATGACACGTCCTATTTTCCAGCGATCATCCATAGCGATTTCTCTAGCAATTTCACATGCTTTATACAATTCTTCAAGAGGAATGACTTCTTCATTTGCTGCTATTTGAAAAACTGAATCTGCAGATGTATAAACAATCCAATCACCAGTTTTGATTTGATGTTCTCCCCAATCATTCAGTATTTTTGTACCACTTTCTGCATAATTTCCTACACATTTTCTTCCTGTTTTTTCTTCAAATAAACGAATGAATTCTTCAGGAAATCCAGTATCTGTAAAAGTTTTAAATGGTTTGGTAATGTGAAGCCCCATCATCTCCCAATGTCCAGTCATTGTATCTTTTCCATTAGAAACTTCTTCTAATCTGGCTGTATATGCTAACTGATTTTTAAGAGGATGTATTCCTTGAAAAGAACCAATATTACCTAATCCCATTCCTTCTAGGCATGGAACATCTAACCCCCCTACTTTTTCACAAATATGACCTAATGTGTTTGCACCTAAATCATCAAAATCAGCAGCATCATGTGCATCACCTATTCCTAATGAATCAAGTACAATGAGAAATATACGTTTATATTTTTCCATTTTTCTATTTCCTTTCTTGCATTCTTGGATGTAATTGATATGAATCTTTTTTTATTTTCTTCCTTGATAATACATCACTTTATTATTATAACAATATTTTGACAAAAAAACCACTCATGTTGCTTATTAAAATAATGGTATGATATATAATCGAAATGCAAGAGACAATGTTAAAATAATTAAAACTGCAATAATAAAATTTAAACGATAATTAAGAATACTTTTGATATTAAAGTTTTGTTCAATATAAAAATTAACTAATGTGACATAACTAGATATATATAAGCCAATGTACATCATAATAAAAACCATTACAATTTCAAAAACAATTTCACATAACATCAAAAGAATAATCATAAAATCAATTTGAATAATAGATAATGTATATTGTATTGAAAAAGAAATCTGTAATCCTTTTAAAAAAGTTATAAATAATAAACCAAATTGACCAATATAACTTGTACTTAAATATGTACATATAACAATAAATAACCCACTTTGTATAAGATATAGCTGATAATGATTCTCATATTTTTCTATATTAAAATAAAACAAATAACGAAAGAACTCCTGAATTGTTATATTCGTATGAGAATATTGATAAAATCCAAATAAAAAACCCATAAAGACAATAAAACTGATCATAATTAAAAAATATTTTTTATCTTGAAGAAGTCGACGTAAAAAAACACTCATTTTATCACCTCTTTAAAGTATATGAGCGTTCTTTACAGTTATTCATTATTTTCAAGATATTTCTTTTGAATTTCTTCGTCTTTTATTAAAGAAGAAGCTTTCATTATTTTTGTATTTGGAAAGCTTTCATTTAAATGAAAAATGAGCTGATCAGTTGTTTGTTCATTTTGAGAAATTTGGCTTTCTGATTGATGATTTCCAAACAATGAAAGTTGTATATTTAGATTTTTCATTTGAACAACATTATTTAAACTGACTCCTACTAATCTTAAATTCTCACCATGATATATGCTTTCAAATAATAATAATGCTGTAGCATATATAACTTCATAATCATTTGTATATTGATCAATTATAATTTGTTTTGTCTTAGCCTTTTCACGAGTATATTTTAAAGTGATAGAAATAGAGTTAGAAACCAGATTTCTTTTTTTGGCTCGAGAAGAAACTTCTTGTGATAAAGAATGGAAAACAGATCGAATGAATTCTTCATCATGACTGTCTCTTTCAAATGTTGTAGAATTTCCTACAGATTTTAATTCGTTGCGTTCATAATTGATTTTAGAAAAATCTTTTCCATTAGCACGTTGATAAATAATAAAAGCGTTTTTTTGAAAGATACTTCTTATTTTTTCATAATTCTCATATTTTGCTAAATCACCAATTGTATATATCTGCAGTTTTTGAAGTTTGGGAACAGTTTTTTTCCCTATTCCATACATATCACTAATTGGTAAATGCCATAATTTTTCTTTAAAATTACGATTTGTAATAATTGTGATACCCATAGGTTTTTTCATGTCACTCGCCATTTTAGCTAAAAACTTATTGGGAGCAATTCCAACAGAACATTGCAAATCAAGTGTCTGAAATACTTTGTCTTGAATCGCTTTTGCAGCTTCATAGGGGCTTATTTTGTTGGTTTGAATATACTCTGTCATATCGACATAACATTCATCAATACTTGCTACTTCTAATTTTCTTGAAAAGGAAGAAATGATTTCAAAAAAATGATTTGATAATGTCTTATATAAAGTAAAATGAGGTGGGACGATAACGAGATGTGGGCAAAGTTCTTTTGCTTTAAATAAAGGCATAGCTGAATGAATACCATATTTCCTTGCTTCATAAGAAGCAGTCGTAATAATACTTCGTCTTGACTCACGACAGACAACAATTGGTTTTCCTTTAAGTTGAGGATTATGCGAAATCTCTGCACTTGCAAAAAATGCATTCAAATCAATATGAAATATAATTTGCAAAGACATCACCTCAACTTTCATGATTCTATTTTAACATATAGTTTTTATAATTATAAAGACTTTCTTTTTTTACATGATCAGTTTTATGAGCTAATCTTAATTTATCAGCTATCATAGCAATAAATTCAGAATTTGTTGGTTTTGCTTTTACAGCTGAAACAGTATATCCAAAAATATCATCAATTGCATCTGTATTTCCCCTATTCCATGCAACTTCAATAGCGTGGCGTATAGCTCTCTCTACACGAGAAGATGTTGTATTATACATTCTCGCAATATCTGGATATAATACTTTTGTTACTTGTCCTAAGATTTCAATATTGTAATATGTTGTTAAAATAGCTGTTCTTAAATACATATAACCTTTAATATGAGCAGGAATACCAACTTCATGAAGAATTTCTGTGATTTCATTTTCTATTTTCACTCTTTTATACTTTTCAGATTCATCCTGATCCATTAATTCCTGTTTTTTAAACTCTGAAGCAGCTATATAAAGTGTCGATTGAACAAAATGTTGAATATCAAAAGGATATTTGAAACAATATGTAACATCAAGTTCTTCTAACATATTACATATTGTTTGATTGGTAAATTGTGTAATACATATAACTTTTTGATATGCTTGATTCTTCATTTCTTTTAATTTTTTTAGGACACCAATTCCATCAATTTCTGATAACATCAAATCAATGATTAATAAATCGCAAGTTCTTTGATTAAAAAATTTCAAACAATCATTTCCATTGTTAGCAGTACCTACAATTGTTATTTTATTTGTTTTTTCTAAATTAATTTTTATATTTTCCAATAATTCCGGTTGATCAATGGCAATATATGTTTTCATGATTTCCAATTTTCCCTTTTGATTTATTCTCATCAGCAAATTTATTATATATGTGTCAAAATTATATTCCTAGCTTTTTGACAAAAAACATATATGAAAAAATGAATTTATATCAATTCGTCAAAATTCTCACTGCTTTTTCCGACAAGAAATTTGTTAAAAAGTCTAATTATGTTGAAATAAGAAAAAGAGAATCTTTGACGATTCTCTCTCTATTTGTCGTTTTCTAACATCCAATCTATATACAAACCATAACCTTGATGAACATTATGAACATCGACATGAGTAACACATCCAATGAGTTTATTATTTTGAATGATAGGTGATCCACTCATTCCTTGAACAATACCATTTGTTAATGATAAAACTCTTTTATCTGTTATCTCAAAAGTGATTCCTTTCACTGCTGGCGCATCTTGCTTTTTTAAGTCGGTTATTCGAATCGAACAACGCGTTACTTCATGTCCATCTAATACTGTTAAAAAATAGGCACCACCGGTTTCAACTTCATCTATTGATGCTGTAGAAATTGTCTTTAAACCATCTGAAATATGAGTATATTCTCCATATATCCCATAATGATTATTATCAAAAATATTTCCAATTTCTATATTACCAATATCAGCAATTTTTTCTCCGGGGTTACCATTTTCTGATGGATTTATTTTTTTTACATAAGAATTATAAATTGTTCCATTTTTGACAACTGTTTCACTAGATAATGAAGTATCATACATCATATGACCTAATGCTCCAAAATGATGATTTTCTGGATTATAGTACGTCATTGTTCCTATACCTGATAGACCATCTTGCACATATAAACCTGTTGTGAATTGATCATTCTTTTTTTGGAATTTTAATTCTTTTTCTAATGAATGATTTTCTCTTTTTATTGTCAAGATGATTTTTTGATTATTTTCAATATTTTCTTTAATTGCATTCATTAATTCAGATATGCTTTGTACTTTTTGTTGATTAACTTGAGTAATCAAATCCCCTGATTGATAACCATCACTTGCTGGATTGTAGGTCTCATTGTCAATAGAAATATCATAAGTACCCGTAATCATAATTCCTTCATAATCTAGCTCAATGCCAATAGATTGACCACCTAAGATGACATCAGCAGCGAAAACTTGGAAAGATGGAAAGATTAGTGAAACGACAGTGATGAGCGATATACTTAACTTTTTAAAAAGCAAAGCATATACACCTCCTTGTAATCATTAAAGATTACATTTTATTTTGGCATATATGCTTTATTTTATACATTTAATAATTTTTTTGCATTTTCTATTGCTTCTTGAGTTGTTTTTTCTCCTGAAAGCATTTTAGCAATTTCATTAATTTTTTCTTGGTCATTCAATAAACGAATAGATGTTACTGTATCATCATGATGAGATTTTTTTTCAATACAATAATGATGATGTGCTAAAGCAGCAACTTGTGGTAAATGAGTAATACAAATGACTTGTTTATAATCGGCAATCTGTTTCATTTTTTCACCTATACGTGTTGCTACTTTACCACTCACTCCTGTATCAATTTCATCAAATATAATTGTATCAATATCATTATATTTTAAGATAATCGTTTTAATGGCCAACATAATACGTGATATTTCTCCACCACTGGCTGTTTCATTTAATAAGCTTAAATCCTGCCCTTGATTGATGGCAACAAAAAATCGAATATCACTAGCACCTAATACGTGTCGTTTTGTTTTTGTTATTTGAACTTTAAAAATAGCTTTATCTAAATAAAGATCTTTTAATTCTTTTTGAATATCTTTTTCAAATTTCTCTGCGTAAGTCTGTCTAATATGATGTAACTGATCAGCTAATTGATCAACTTTTTTCTGTTGATCATTCAATTGTTTCTGTAATTCTTGAATATATTCTTCTCTATTTTCAATAATAGAAATTTTATTTATAAGTTCTTCTCTATATTCTTGAATACTTTCCATTGTAAAACCATATTTTCGTTTTAATCTATTAACTTTAAATAAAATATCCTGTAATTCATTAAAACGATATTCATCAAACTGAAAAGAGTGATATGTATTAAGGATATCTTCTGTCACATCCATTAGATTATAATAAATATTATTCATATTTTCATAACTCTTTTCAAATTCATGATATTGAGATAAGGATTGTATCTCATAAACAGCTTCTTTTAATTTTGGTAAAATTCCTTGATTATGATTCATTAATTGATCAAAATTTTGAATTTTTTCATTCATCTTTTCATAATTTTGTAAAATTTTTAATTCTTCTTCAAATGAATCAATCTCATCATCATTATAAGGAACTTCATCAATTTCTTTTAATTGACTGTTTAAATAATCAAGCTGTTCATCAGACATATCTTCTTGAATTGTTTTTTCTAATTGATTTTTGATATGTCTATATTGAGAAAATTGTTCTTGATAATCAGGTAAGATCTCTTGAATAGCCTCTTTTGCATACTCATCAAGTAAATGAATATGATTTTTTTCTTCAAAAAGTTTTTGTGTTTCAAACTGTGAATGAATATCAATAAGAAAAGGCATTAATAATTTTAAAGCACCATGTGTAGAAGAATGATAATTAATCTTAACTTGACTTTTACCATTACTTTGAATATGTTTTGTAATAACAAACTCATTATCACAATCAATATGTAATTCTTCACATATTTTTTCTAATTGAGGTGTAATATCAACATCAAAAATCCCTTCTATAACTGCCTCTTTAGAACCTTTTTTTACATATGAAGCAGAAGAGCGATTTCCACATAATTGTCCAATAGCATCAATAATCATTGATTTCCCTGCACCAGTTTCTCCGGTTAAAACACTCATGCCTTCATAAAAATCAACTTTTATTTTATCAATAATGACAAATGATGAAACATATAAACTTTTTAACATTTTTTTCACCTATCCCTTAAAATGAGTATGAGCCTCATTCACAACATTTTCGATATCAATTTCTACATCAACATCTTTTTGATAAAGAAAACAACCTAAAAACTCTATATTTCCAACTCCACCTGTAATAGGTGAATATGTTAATCCTTTGATTGAAAAACCATTTTCATGTGCATACTGTATAACTTCTTGGATGACTCTTTGATGAATATGAGCATCTGCAACAATACCATGTTTGCCAACATCGTCTCTTCCTGCTTCGAATTGTGGTTTAATTAAAGCAACACAATAAGAATTTTCTTTTAAAATTTGAGATAAAGCAGGAAAAATATGTTTGAGTGAAATAAATGAAACATCAATGCTTGCAAATTCTGGTTGCCCATATTGAAATAAATCTAAAGTTGCATATCTAAAATTTGTTTGTTCTAAGACATGGACACGTTCATCATTTCTTAATTTCCAGACAAGCTGATTTGTTCCAACATCTAAAGCATAAACTTCTCTAGCACCATACTGTAATGCACAATCAGTAAATCCACCCGTTGATGATCCAATATCCAGCATTAAAAGATTAGTTAAATCTAAATGAAAAGTTTGAATGGCCTTTTCTAATTTCAATCCACCACGCGAAACATATTTCAGTTTTTCACCTTTAATGTATAGGTGCGAATCAACTGGTATCTTTGTACCTGGTTTGTCAATATAATCATAGTCATCTCTTACAATACCTGCCATAATGGCTCTTTTTGCTTTTTCTCTTGATTCAAATAATCCCTGTTCGACACAGAGAACATCAACTCTTTCTTTCTTCACGAAGTATCTCCTTTATCTTTAGCATTAAATCATTGACATGAATATGTTCAGTTTCTAATAAAGTATCGCAATCACCTTGAGGTGTATAATGATCATCTATTCCCATATAATCAATTTGCATTGGCATATGAGATTCTGAATAAAAATATGAAATCATTGAACCGAGTGAGCCAATTTTTAAATCAGTTTCATAAATAAGTAAATGCTGATTCAATTCATATAATTCTTTTAACATTGTTTGATCAAGTGGTTTAATGAATCTAGCATTAATGAGATTGACAGGAAGATTCTCTTTTAAAAGAGCTTCATAGACATTATTGACTTTTGCATCGTATGTAATAACTGTTAATGGATAATCTGATTGAAAAATCACTTTTTCCCACGAACCAATTTCTATCGTTTCATCTAAAGAAACTTCACAGTCTTCTACACAACCTTTAGGAAATCTCAAAATATATGGTTGTGTAAAATGATGAAAAGCAGTATTCATCATTCTTTTTAATTCTGCAGCATCTTTAGGTGTCATTATAATAAGATGAGGTATTGCAGATAAAAAACTAATATCAAACACACCATGGTGTGTTTCTCCATCTGCACCAACAAGACCAGCACGATCAACACCTATTAAACACGGAAGGTTCATTCGGGCAATATCATGATTAATTTGATCGTATGCACGCTGTAAAAATGAAGAATAAATCGTAATAAATGGTTTTTTATGAGCATTAGACAAACCTGCCGCAAAAGTCATAGCATGTTCTTCAGCTATACCCACATCAAAAGAACGCTCTGGAAACTTTTCAAAAATATGATTCAAGCAACTTCCAGATATCATGGCTGGAGTAATTGTGACTATGTCATTGTCTGTACTCATCCATTTTTCTAAATGACGGGCAAGGGTTTCACTCCATGTTATCATAGAGCTTTCTTTTTTATGAATCCCTTCTCTATAATCAAATGGGGCTACACCATGATATATGCCATAATGATCATTTTCAGCCAAAGGATATCCTTTTCCTTTAATCGTGTGAACATGAACAACCACACTATGATCCATCTCAGAAGCCAATTGAAAAGCATTCATTAAATCATGAAAATCATGACCATTAATAGGGCCAATATAGTCTAAACCAAACTCTCCAAAAATATTATCATTAATAATATTATTTTTAATTTGATCTTTCATTTTTTTTGTGATTTTATAAATCTTTTTTCCTAAACTTGATTTACTTAAAAAAGAAATGTAATTATTACGTGCATTTTTATATTGAGTAGATATTCTAATATCTGAAAAGAAATTACTAAGTCCACCAACATTCTTTGAAATTGACATATTATTATCATTCAAAACGATGATAACTTTTGAATCAACAGAGCCAATATAATTTAAAGCTTCAAATGATTCACCACTCATCAATGCCGCATCTCCAACAACACAAATAATTTCTCCTTTTTCATGATTAAGATCACGTGCTATAGCCATACCAATAGAAGCAGATAAAGCAGTTGAAGAGTGACCGGCTTCCCAGGCATCATGTATACTTTCTTTGCGCTTTTGAAACCCACTCAACCCATGAAATTGTCGAAGAGTATCAAATTGAGAACCACGTCCTGTTAAAATTTTATGAACATATGATTGATGTCCGACATCAAATATAATTTTATCTGTTGGAGAATTAAAAATATAATGTAAAGCCATAGTTAATTCAACGACCCCTAGATTACTAGAAAAATGACCACCTGTTTTTGAAACATTTTTAATAATAAACGTTCTTATGTTTTCAGCCAATTCTTCTAATTCTTCAATATTTAACTGCTTTAAAAATTGAGGATCCTTGATATTCTCAAGCTTCATTTAACTCACCCTTTTCAAAATTTTTATTAACAATTCTAAAATCAATCCATGATTAATTTGCATTGTATATATTTTTTCATAGCATTGCTGAAATAAATCTTCAACTTTTTTCTTAGATTCTTCAATTCCTAATAAAGTGACATAAGTAGACTTATGATTATCTTCATCACTTCCTACTTTTTTTCCTAATTGTTCAGTTGTTCCAGTGACATCTAAAATATCATCCTGAATTTGGAATGCTAAACCAAGATCAAATCCCAAATCTCTCCATTTTTCAATATCTGAAATTTTTGCAATACATGCTCCCATTTGTAAACTGGCTGAAATCAATTCACCTGTTTTATGTTTATGAATATCTTGTAATTCATCTAAATTTGCTTTACGATTTTCAAAAAATAAATCTTGTTGTTGACCATAAATCATCCCATTGATACCACTGGCGTTATATAATAGATTTGTGAGTTGCACTTTTAGAGAATCATCAATTGAAGTCTGTAAAATGATGTTGACTCCAAGATTTAATAAGGCATCACCAGCTAAAATTGCGGTTGCTTCATCAAATTGTTTATGACAAGTTTTACGTCCTCTTCTTAAATCATCATTATCCATTCCTGGCAAGTCATCATGAATAAGCGAATATGTATGAATCATTTCTATAGCACAAGCAATATCCATATATGGATGATAATCAATCTGATAAGATCTTAATACAGTCAGAAATAATAGAGGTCTTAAACGTTTTCCTGGTGCTAATAATGAGTATTGAACAGCTTCTTTGACCTTTCCATCTTTTAAGGGTTCACATAACTCTGCTAATCTTTGGTTGATTTCATTTTTCATTTTTTCCATGCGTTATTCCTCACTTTTGAATTCGCTCAATTGACCATTTTCATATATTTGTGCAACTTTTTCTTGAATATTCTTTAACTTATCATCACAATATTTAGAAAGTGTTATACCTTCTTGGAACAATGAAATGCTATCTTCTAATGGGATTTCATTGTTTTCAAGTAATGATACAATTTCTTCTAAGCGTTCAATTGCTTTTTCGTATGTCATATTTTCCATATCTTCACCTACTTTATTTCTGCTTTCTTTATTCCATCGTAAAACTGTATATCAATCAAATCACCAGTCTTCAAATCTTGATACGACTTAATAAGCTGTTGATCTTTTTGAACTAATGTATAACCTCTTTGCATGACTTTTAAAGGACTTAGTGCATCTAACTGAATAATCAGTTGTTTTATTTTATAGTTCTGTTTTTGAATGTTTTGATCCAGTTGTTCTTTTAAACGTTTCTGATGTTGAGACAATTGTTGATATGTCTTGATATTAAAAACTTTAAATTGATATGATAACTGGTCTTTAATATGCGTTAATCTTAATATTTCCTGCGAATATAGAGCTTCTGGTGTTGTTAAGAAATAAGAATTTTCTAACCTGTATAAAACCTGTTTTTTTATCTGTAAATATTGTTTCATACGATATACAAGTTGCTCTTCCAATTCATGAAGGTGATCTTTTAATTTTTGTTGATCAGGTGTTGCACTTACAGCTGCTGCAGTAGGTGTTGGACAACGCAAGTCACTCACAAAATCACAAATAGTAAAATCCATTTCATGTCCAACCGCACTAATAATTGGTGTTTGACATTGAAAAATTGTTCTTGCTAAAGCTTCTTCATTAAAGTTCCATAAATTTTCTATAGAACCTCCACCACGTGTTATAACAATAAGATCAAAACCAATGCGATCAACTGCCTGAAGTGTTTCTATAATTTTCAAATATGCATTTTTTCCTTGAACTGGTATAGGAAATAAAATAATTCTCACATGAGGAAAACGAGAATGGGCAATTTGAATGAAATCATGAACAGCATCACCACTTTTAGCTGATAATAATGCAATAGATCTAGGGAAATGCGGAATGGGTTTTTTATATTTGGCATCAAACAAACCTTCATTAGCTAATCTCTTTTTTAAATTTTCAAATTCAAGATATAGTTTTCCCAATCCATCTTGTTCTATGCTTTGAACATATAACTGATATTCCCCTGTTATTTCGTAAACAGAAACACGTGCACGAATAAAAACCTGCATGCCATTTTCTAATTTAAACGCTAATTTTTGGGCAAGCGAAGCAAACATAACAGCTGACACCCTTGAATGATCATCTTTTAGTGTGAAATAAAGATGACCACTAGGATGTGGTCTATAATTTGAAATTTCTCCCTTTATATAGACATTATGCAAAGATATATCCTGATCAAATTTTGATCTTATATATTTATTTAGAGTATGTACACTAATATATCTTTTTTCATTCATCAAGCAACATGACCTAATATTCCATTAATAAACTTATATGAATCATCATCACAGAATTTCTTTGCATTGACAACAGCTTCATTTATGACAATTGTTTTTGGAAGATCAGATTCCAGTAACTCACATGTTGCAATAAGTAAGATGGCTCTTTCCATAACACTCAAACGTTCAAAAGACCATCCTTTTTTTAAATGCTTTTCTAATAATTCTTGGTAAGACTCTTTATTTGAAAGTGTTGTTTCAATCAACCATTTTGCAAAATTCATTGAATCTTCACTTTCAGCTAGTTTTTCATTTTCAGATATATAACTAAAAATATCATCAAGAGGTGCATCAACTAATAAATTTTGATAAATACCAATAGTTGCTATCTCTCTTGCTATTTTTCTATGTGTTTTTTCCATATAATTAAAATGCCTCCACAGTTCTCAAATTTATTACATTTTACCACAATTATACATAAAAATAAACAAAAGAAAAGTAAGAAAATGACTTCCTTACTTTTTTAATCGAATTCAATATTATCTACGTCAATATTAACATGTTTAACATCAACATCTGTCATTTGTTTAACTGCAACAGCAATCTTTTCTTGAATTTCTTTTGTAATTGCTGAGATATTTACGCCATATTTAATACGAACATGGATGCAAATATAAACTTCATTATCTTTAATAGAACAATTCACGACTTTTTTTGTTCCAGGAATTTGAATTCCTTTTGATGTATCTAAAGAAATATTTTTCATTTCACTGACAGTTCTTTTAGCGATTTCATCAAACACTTGAACATTCATCATTATTTTCCCATTAACACGCCCTTGGGTATAAGTATAATAATCATTGTGTGCCATAATATTACCTCTTTTCTATATTCTTATTGTATATAAAAAACAATAAAAATACAAGTTTTATTCATCAATAAATTTGACTTCAACCTGATATGAATCACCAACAAGATTTAAAACTTCTTTAATAACATTGGATGCATCACTTTGCGAAGCATCTTTTTTCAATATCGTTATTTTTACAGTTTGATTATCAATTTCTACATAACTTTCCTGATAACCTAATTCTGTCAATTTAGAAACAATACTTTTTTCTTTTTCTGTGATATTCTTTGTTTCACTAATGGTTTCAAGCGCTTCATTAATAGATTCTGAAGTACTTGACTCTTTAGCAATAATTTCATTGTTTTTACTGATAATTTCTTCCCTTTTTTTATCTAATTGATTTTGTAACTGTTCTATAGTTGATTGTTCATTTTGTACAACCTCACTTTGAGATGCTGGAGGCAACATAATATAATAGATAGATAAAACAAGGATAAGACTAAATAAAGTTAAAAAAGTAAACGCCTGTTTATTCATATTCATTCTCCTTTTCTTCCTATATAATATATGTCTCAAGAAGCTGAAATATGAAAAAAAGAGCTTACGCTCTTCCTTGATATTTACCATCAACAGTATTGACAATAACTTCTTCTCCTTCATTAATAAATAAAGGAACTTTAATTTGAAAACCTGTCTCAATTGTTGCATATTTTGTAGCACCAGTAGCTGTATCACCTTTCACTGCTGGTTCTGTTTCTGTGATTTTCATAGAAACATTAATTGGTAACTGAACACCTAAAACCTCACTTTGATAACTTGTGATTTCTACTTCATCTGATGGTTTTAAGAAATTCTTTTCCCATTCTAAACGTTCACCAGGAATTTCTATTTGTTCATATGTTTCATTATCCATAAATACTAACATATCCCCTGAATCATAAAGATATTGCATTTTTCTTTTTTCAATCAATGCTAAATCAACTTTAGCTGTTGGATTATAAGAAACCTCAGTAATAGCACTTGTTCTCATATTTTTTCTTTTAACCATATATTTTCCTGATAATCTACCTTGTTTGTTTTGTTCATTAGAAATACATAAGAACAAATCATTATTTTCTGTATATGCATTACCTGGTTTTAATTCTTTAATATTGACTGCCATAATTATTCTCTCCTTTGTTTGATTTCCTTTAGAATTATAGCAAATTTATATAACCTTGTAAAATAAAACATTCATTTTACCTATCTTTAAAAAAGAAGAATAATCAGCAAATCTATTCCTAATAAAAAATAAATCCATATTCTCATCTTCTTTTTCTGCTTTTCTTCAACAACACCTTTATCCTTATAACATGTTAATAAAAAGCAGAATATGAGCAACCCAAAAACGATATAATAAATCATCATAAGCACCCCCATTTATAGATATTCAAATTTTAAGATTTTTCCTGTTTCTACTTCAATCCAGGTTAAAAAAGAATAGTTCATTTGATTCGTATGAACTGAAGTATTCACTTCATAATAATTTCCCAGATCATCAACAACTGTTTCTATTTCCCATAAATCCGTCATATAATCTTCACTAAGGAGAATATCATTTTGGACTGTGTCACTATAATATTTCACTAATAATATTTCTAAATTCTTTTGTTTCATCAACTGTTCAATTGCAGAATAATTCTTAACAGACTGAAGAATATAAAATGATGTTATTGAAAGTCCTAAGGTCAAAATCATAAAAACAATAAGAATGATTTGAAGGATTGATCCATCACAATTCTTCAAGTTCTTCACTAATATCTTCTTCATTTTCATCCTCGTTTTCTAAATAAGCATATGTTAATAAAAAGACATAGTTTTTACGATTCCTTTCAATATTCATATATATCAAATCGTCTTCAATATAAAAATCAACATCATCAACATTAAATAATAGAATTTCATATCCAGGTTTCTTTACGAGTCTTCCCTGATCGTATAGAATAGTCGTTTCCTCACCTTCTAAATTCATAAAGCGATATACATCACCTACTTCCAGATAAGAGCTTCCTATTGTATACTGAGTGCATTGTTTTGATGCAATATAAATATCTTCCTGGTTTTCTGTATGAGCAGTATATGCATAACGAACAAGTTGAAAGAAACTTGTGAGAGATAATAGTATTATAGAAGTTATGCCTAGCGATAATAACATTTCTATCAATGTAAAACCTTTTCGATTATTTCTGTGTAATCTGCTGTATATGTGAAATCACCTTCTTTTTCTAAAAGATATTGATACTTCTCATTTACTATTATTTCTTTTTCATACAACACTGAAAATAAACTGACAAAAAGAATCAAAATTGAAATAAAAATTTCAAAAGCAAATAAACTTTCAATGAGTGTTGAACCCTTATTATTCCACATAGAAGCTTCCACTCCCAATTTGAAAGACCAAATGATACTGATGTTGACCACAGTAATAAGTTAATGTCTTAGCTCCATGAATATTTCCATTTTCATTAAATGTTAGTTCATATGGCACGAATGAATCTTGCGTATCTAGAACATATTTCTCACTTATATCCTGACACTCATATAATATTTCATCGGCTCCAAAAATAACTTTCACCTGATTTTTTTGGTTCATGGCTGTCATTTTTGCTTGATTCAAAAATCGTGTAATTTCTTCAATCTTGACTGTATCGCTTTTTTGTGGTATATGAATGCGAAAAGACAAAACAAACAACATGCACATAATCATGAAAACAAATAATGTTTCAATCAAAGTAAAACCTGATTTATTGAACATATGCTTGACCATCATCAATCGAAATACGTTTTCCATTTGGACATATACCTTGTTTTTCGGTTAAATAAGGATGTGAGCCGCTTGTTAAATCAGAAATAGATGTTGGTAATTCTCCATTCTCTATTTCATATAATAGAATCTGTGAGTTGACGACTTCTATTTGTGCTTCGCAGCCTTTATTTTTAACCACTGTATTTTTGGATGTGACATTAGGAATAACAAGAAGGAGGATAATTAAAATAACACTAATACAGAAGAGAATTTGTGCATTGTATTTTGATAGCAATACGATATTAATATATTTCCTTATTTTCATTGATATACATAACTTTTGTAATTCTATGATATCTTGGTATAAATATGATATAAATATAATTTGTTAACAAATTGATGACAAAAAATCATTTGTGATGACAAAAAAGTTCTAGCCTAGTGCTAGAACTCTAAAATTGATTGAACTTCATCGTCAAGATCCATCAAACGATCTGCAAAGTAGTCTAAAACAATTTGAATATCTTCTACTTCTGCATCATCTTTTACATTGCAAATTAAGTTTAAAATAGAATTATGTAATTGCAATTCATTCGAAACCTTTTGAAGTTCATTTACATATATATCCATAATTTCACCCCCTCTACTATTTATATACGCAAAAATTTTTCATTTTTCTTTTTTTATTTGCAAAAAAGTTTAAAAATTTTTTAAAGCACAAAAAAACACCATCAACCTTTATTGGTTAATGGTGTTTTTACTTTTATTTTCTAGATGTAACATCAATTTTGAATGCACGTTTTCCATAATCTTTGGCATAGTATGTTACACCATTGATTGTCATGCTTGTTCTAAAAATATACATAACAACATCTCCTTCCTTTCAAAATTTATCCTTGAAAAGATTTTTTGATGATGTTATAATTTTGTTGCTAATAAAATTAACTATCAAAAAATCTTTTTTGGAATCGAGTTATTTAACTTGATTTTTTTTGTTTGCTTTTTTGTGTCCTAGCAGCAGCTAAGCTCACTCCACATTTTTGAGAAATTTCAAATATATTCATATCTGCAATAATATCAGAATCCATTAGTACTTCTCCGGCAAATGCATCTGCTTGCCATTCAGGATCCTTATATGTAATAGGTCTATTTACATCTTCTCTTGCAAATCCTTTTTGCACTAATCTGATATTTTGTTTTCTATGAAACAAAAAATGAAATATCTCGTGCATAATAGTCAATCTATCGCGTCCCTCACCTCTAGCTGCACCATTGTATACATCTTCTCTGATATAAATCTTATTTTCATCTGGTGTGGTTAATCCATGAACGCCTAATTGTTCTTCTGTTAAAATTTCGTAATCAAAATTTGGGAATAGATTAGGCATGTCAATTTCCAAAATTCGAAGAACATCTACATAAATAACATTTTCAATACCTAATCTTTTTCTAAATTTCTTTGCCATCCTTCTGATATCTTTTCTTGATAGTGGCTTAGCTTCATTGCCAGTCCCCATTTTAATCATCCTCCTTATTATTTAAAATTTTATTGATTTTGTTGATTTCCTCGTCAGAAAGGTTATCAAATTTTCTCGCAAAGGCTAAAGCTGTATTTTTCTTTTTATCATTTACTTCTAATAAATCAATGCTAACTTTGTTTTTGCTCATATAAGCTAAATCTTCTAAATTGTCCTTTTCTGCGTCAGATAATTGATATAATTTTGAAATAGTATTCACCCAATCATCTGGTACTTCTCTTTTTCCATGTTCTACAGCAGACAAATATGAAATTGTTACACCTAGCTTATCGGCCATATCTTTTAATAGCTCATCATTGTCAATTCGCAATTTCCTTAATTCTTTTCCAAAATTTGTTATCATTTCAGTTCCTCCGATCATATTTTTCTCCTTACCCTTGCATAACTATATTAACACACAAAAAGAAATAATTCAACAAAAATTGTTGAATTATTTCCAAAAATAAAAAAACACCTCTAACCATAAGGCTAGAGGCTTTTTTCTATATATTTCTTGTCAAATTCATAGACATAAAATTCTGAATTATTGTAACGTACAACAACAGTGTTCTCTGTTTCTTTTATAACATAAAGCGGTCTGGAATACAACCATAGTTCCATATGATCTCCATCCACTGTTGGAGCTAGATATTCTATCTTTACAAAAATAAACTTTACCATTTTTATGCCTTTTTGAGTTTGCCCTGTTTTAAAAGAGATAGTAATTTTTCATTTTGGCTAGCAGTACCAGAGTAATTGTTAATACCATTTTTCTTTGCAATATTTTTTCTATAATCATAAGAACTATCTACCCCGATTGCTTTTAGTGCATCTACGATAGATCCTGACTTACCAGTATATTTTTTATAATAACTCGTTGAAGCATTTGATGACCCTGAAGTACTTGTGCTACCAGCTTTCTTTAATTTTCCCTGTCTTGCTAAATCTAATAACTTAGTATTTTGCGAAGCTGTGCCACTGTAATTAGAAATACCATTTGCTTTAGCAATTTTTTCACGGTTAGAGAAACTTGAGTCCACGCCGATTGATTTTAGACCATCTACAATGCTTGTACTATCAAATTTCTTGTAATAAGAAGTTGATGTGCTTGTTGATGGTTTTGAATTAGATGTTGTAGTTCCTTCTAATGCATTTAATTCAGTTTGAACCATTTTCTTGAATCTATCCCAACCTAAATCCAATGTTCTATGTGGGCAATATTTGTTTGAGAAATCTTGATGTTTTTTCAAATGCGAGATATCCCATCCACGTTCATGCATTAATTGTGCAGCTAATTTTGCAGCATTCTTTTCAGCTTTAGTAAATTTATCTCCACCACTCTTGGAGTAGCAAATTTCAATAGCAATACCATATCTATTGCCTTGACCATTGCCACCATCACCTGCATGCCATCCATTACGATCTAATGGTAATCCTTGTCTTGCTTCTACATCATCAACTGCAAAGTGGAATGAAACTTCGTTGTTATTGCTTTTCATATATGAGATTTCATTCTTAGCAGGTGCATCATTCGCAGTATTGTGAATAACAATAAATTTTGGTGTCATGCTATATGGACATTTGATATCAAATTTTGAACTACTTACTAAATCTTTTACAATTTTCATAATTATTTCCTCCTCGTTTTTATAATTTAAAAGAGCAGTCTTTTTGACTACTCATTTTTTTCTTTTTCTAATTTGTTAATATGTCTCCACAGCTCTTTAATTTGCTGACCTTGAATAATCTGCTGTTCAGTGATTTCTTTAATCTGTGCATTTATAGACTTAATATCACTTCTTGTTTCGTTTGTTGTGGCGCATATTTGATCCAATTTCATATTTGCCTTTATAAGTGCTTCATTGTCACTTTTGATTTCTTTTTTTCTTGACGAAAAGAAATTAATAGCTCCAAATACAAATGTAGAAACACTTATAAGCAATGCAAGAGATACTTGTGTTTCCGGTGTCATTTTAACACCTACTGTTCTGTCACTTCTTCAAGCTCAGGTAATCCAGCAATTGATGTCGCCACTGACAAAATACCTGATAAAACTGTTGCACTTGCAATCATTGGCCAATTGACTTCACTCATGACTGTTGAAGTACCAACCATTGCAACGAATGTCTGTGCCATAGTTTTAACAGCACGTACACCCGCTGCTTTACACCAATGTTTAAAATCATATTTTTTAATCATTTTAATCTTCCTCCTATTCCATTATCTGAATACCATATTCTTTAGCACATTCATGTTCAATTTTACATCCACGTGCATTTCCCCATCCACTTGCAAAATAAGCAATATCAGCCGTAGAAAGAAGCTCTATTGACTTTCCTAAAAACCATAATGGTTTAGCCTCAGCTGGAGCATTTTGGAAAAATGAGTCAATAACTTCAACTGGTTCTTTGATCAATTCTTCAGCTTTTTTAATGGCTAACTCTCTTTCTTTTAAAATTTCTTCATCCGTCTTATCTCGCATCGGCTGTGAAATAAATAATTTTTTCATCTTTGTCCTCTCACCTCCTTCAAAATAAAAAGCACTCTATAAAAAGTGCATGAGAACTAACCATAATTGTAGGCATCAATATAGAAGTAATTATCATTGCTAGAATAATACAATCTTACAGTTTTATTAGGTATCTTTGTCAAAAGTAAGATTGTATTACGGGTCGAAGTTGAACTTACACTAACTTCTTGATAAATACTATCATCTGCTACAGCCCATATATTCTTTAATGATACGGATGGTGTCTTTGCCATGTCATATGTTGAAATGGGAAAAGTTATAACACCATTTTGGTCAGTAACTCCTATAAAAATTGTTTCATCTTTACTACCATTCAAGTTTCTAAAACATCTTCGACATTTCATGACTTCTACAGGCCTATCCCAGGCAGGCATGCCTGTGAAATGTTCACCTATCTCTAATTTCTTGCAATTAAAAGAAACAACTGCGTTTGGTGCAAGCTCTATATAGAATCTTTCCAGAGCTGAAGTTAATGTAAATGTAAATTCATTATCTCCATTAACCAACTTTTTCTTTTGTGCATCCAATCCTGTCATGTAAATATATACATTTCCTGTAATATTAAAACATGATGCATAGAATGTAACCTTATCTCCTGTCTTTAAGCCTTTAATATCAAGGGGCTGCTGTACTGTATGATTAGAACTTGTTCTATTGGCAAAAGTAACATAATTAGGTCCAACAGCAATATTAATGCCATATTGAATCCAACCATCTATGCCTAACTCTGTACTTCCATCACTTTTATCAAGAGATGTAATACCTTTTTGATTGATAATTCCTGATCTATAATCAGAATTCATTAAAAGATTCGGGTTACATAAGCTTCCCCAATTTGGTAGTTTTAGCTTCATAAGAATTATGTAGCTATGGTGTCATTTCCATTTTCCTATTGCAAAATATGATAATCTAACTTCATTTACAGAAATAGAAGAAGTCATTGCCAGTACAGATTGTTCATAAACTCTGGCTTTATCTCGCATTGTTCTGTATGAAGTGCAATTTCCAGTTATCACTGTAGAAAATATTGCTGGTGGTTCAACGAACTCGACAGGATATATCCATGCATCATTGATTATCGCCATTTTCCCTGCAACAATATCTGAAAATATAAGATTGTCATATCTATTAGAATCCTTGTAAGCCATCATGGTTCCATCTGGAAACTTTAAGGCTGTACCATTTGCATTTTCTATTTTTTCTATATATCTTTGCATTTTTGTTTTCATGGAAAACGCTAGATAGCATATGATTGGTTATTTCCATCTACCTATTGCAATGTAATTAGCTGTCGTTGAAAACTCATAAGCTCCATTTCCTATTAATGTTATACTTTTAATTTTACCTGTATCTTTTTCTAATCTGTAAATGCCACCTGTCGTGCCTGAAGTTGTGGCACAGACAACAGGATTTGAATCAACAAAGTTTACAGGAAAAGGGGTATTAACTTCTAATGTGCAGAGGTATGCACCTTTATCCTCAAATGTTCCATATAAACCAATAAATCCATATGCAATCATATAACCATTAGAAAATTTAATTGCAACTCCATTTTTCACAACGACTTCACTTGCTATTTCAAGTTTAACAGAACTCATAACCAATCACGTGTCATGCTTAATCTAGCTTGACACCACCCTTCATGCAAGAAGGAGCTACATTGTAGCCCCCTCTCTGTAGAAGATATATATTTTGTAAAGGTTGTGTGTGTGTGTGTGTGTCACACGCAACCGTGTGTTTCATTTTTCTCATTATCTTTCGCTGTCACAGAAAGTTTGAGATGACAATACCATAGCTCCATTCCTTAGCACATTCTACAATTAGATGTTTGTTATAAATAGAATACTTCATACCTCCATCTGCGTTATTTATAATTTTAGTAATTGAATATCCATTTATATATACTAAATCAAAGACATGATTTGTATTTCCGTTCATCTCTATAAAAAATATAAAAATTCCTCTATATGATTCATCCAATAAAGGATATTCAAGTTTTTTATTTTCATGGAATCCACAGATCTGAGTATGAAGTTTATCAAACAATGGTATCTTTACTTTCATAAAGAGCTTATAGCGTTAGATACGTTATTAGACTGTAACTATAATATCCTTTGTAGGAACTGCTATCCCAAAGTTTATCATGTTCATACCGCTTTTATATAAAAAAGAAAAAGCAATTCCATTAACTATGTTATATACCGATTCAAGTTCAGTTATATCTTGTTTGGCAATAGTATTGTTGTTGCTATTTATTCCAACCAGTTGAAAAGATGCACTTGAACACTTTGGTGTTCCATCCATAAGAATACCAGGTACATATATAATGTAACGATTATTATCTCCTCGAGTACAGAATGAATTCCCCCAGGAAGATATTGTTACATTCTTTCTCTTTTTTAATAACTTATAATTGCTACTCATAACGTATCACTGGCAAACGCTAATAAGCGTTCACCTCTCTTTCTGTTATAGAAGCTGCTTCTAAATGACAGCAACCTCCTTCCAGCATTGATTTGTATACATGGCCAGAATTCTGACCCCCCCCCGACGATTTTTCGAGGGTTATTTTTAATTGAATTCATAAATTAATTTGCTATCGTTTGGAAAGAAACAATCAGTAGATAAAAGTAAGATTTATTGTGGTTCCTCTATTTAATGTACTCCCTTCATCCGGCAAAATTTTTAATGTATTTCCTGATAAAACACCATATCCAAATTGCCCACCATTAACATCCACAATTCGATAACCGATTACGTGTGGACAGTTAACCAGAGAGTTAGAAAATGTAATTATTGGATATGCATCGCCAGCAGATGAAGTATTGTTGTTAAGTACTCCTTCCACATGTACAATTGTCATCCCTTTGCATTTCTTGACGAATCCTTTCAACCCCCAGTCATTGTAGACTTGAGAATAATTAGTTTCTTTATCCACATATTCCTTTGTCGGTAATTTTATTCCCATACAATCGCATGTAGCATTGATAAATTATTGTAATGGAATAACAGTTATATAAACATTATGAGTAAAAGCAATAGATCCTATATTATTTATTGCCGAAACATCTATAATCCCATGTTGAATGATTTTTTCATATGGTACATTGGTAGTGCCATAATACTTTTCATTCCAAACTGCAATTAGCATTATAAAATGTTCTTCACTTTGGGCGCAAACAAGAAAAACATTACATTTTTTAGAATAATAATTATATGCTTGATTCAATTCGATTTGGGTAGATACGGCCCTAAAATATCCTCTATTATTTGTAATATCATATAACGCTAGTTTTTCCTTCATAATTTATCACGGTGAATGCTACAAGCACTCACCTCTTTTCTTTCCAAATTGTCTAAAAGAGAAGATGCTATCTTCTCTCGATAGCATCCCCCTTTCTGATAATATTGCGGTATTTTGTACCCCCCCCGCATGAATTTTGCGGGTGTGGGTGATTCTCATTTCTTGCTCATCCATGTTTTTTTCAATCCTTTCTTTATTCTTCATTGTATTCAACTTCTACATATTCGTCTGTTGCTGAAACAAACTGAATTGCATTGTTAACTTGATCAATGGTTTCATTTATCTTTGTTTCAATCTGCTGAAGTATCGTGTTGATTGCAGCAATATCTGGCATGTCATCATAGGATATTTCATCAAATGAAATATGTTCAATTTTGCTCAATCAGATCACCCCACTTGCTGAAACGATTTCTTAATGCATTCCAAGTTGTTACATTCTTCTTGATCCAGTCCCAGCTAAGAATATCAACTTCCATGATTATCTGTTCATTCGTGGCCACGGTCTGCTTAGAGAATTTTACACTATATATTCTGTATCTAGCACACATCCTGTATTTCCACCTCGAACTTTCTCTTCATGGTTTCAGCTCCAATGCTGTAAGTAATAACAAGATTGTAATATCCTGCATCCAAAGTAGAAGTGTCTAAAGTGATTGTGATGGACTGCTCTTCAATCATCTTTGGAAGTTCAGAAATCATTTCGCAATTTTTAAAAAGCTCCACCTTTGCAGTTGCGATTTCAAAGTTTTCATTCCCACTGCATGACGAGACTATCATATCTATTTTTCTGACTTCCCCTTTTATGAACAGCATATCTTCACCACCTCGATTTCATATCTGTTTTGTAGAGCCAAACTTTCATCATATTTCTTTTCATTTTTGATGACATTGAAGCCACCATTTGAAAGTGATTCCTTGAATTCTTTCAACATTGCATTCTCTGCATAATCAATAATATTGATAGAGCATTTGAAAGAAGATGGATCAAACTCAAAAAGTGCTGTAGCCATGAATGTAACATTTCCAGCTACGTCTTCAGCGTACAAATCTAGAAAATACGTTCCATTTACAGAACGAGGAATTGCAGCATCATACAATCCCTTCTGTTCGTTATATGTAAATGTAATATTTAAATCATTGGCTCTCCCATATACTTTTCTAATCATCTTCAACTTCTACTTCGATAATGAATGTCTGTCCACCATCTACTGGATTTGGAGTAATTGTTACGGACTTGAAGACTGGTCCACCTGTATCCAATGTGACATGACGAGTAACTGTCGTTGACTTGCCTGCACCATCTGTTGCAACAACAGTGATTGTGTTCTCACCTTCACTCAATGTAATCTGCTTGCTGAATGATCCATTGCTTTGTACAGTCACTGGTTCATCATTGATTGTTACAGTGACAGGGCTAGATGTCACATCATTTGTTGTACCTTCAACTGTAATCTGTGACTGATTTGTAATGAAGTTTTCAGTTGGACTTGTGACATTCAATATTGGTGCCACAGTGTCAATTTTGAATGATATTGATGTCTGGATAGATGCGTTTCCATCATGATCTGATGCATCGACCTTGATTGTGTGCTGACCATCTGCAAGTGTTGTTGATGGAGTGTACGAACAGTCATATCCTCCACTTACTGGTGTCTTTGTAATTCCAGTAGTGATAGCAGCATTTGAATCAATCGTTAACTTGATTGAATCAGGATCTACACCAGAATCATCATCTCTGACTTCCCAAGTAATTGTAGGCTTATTATTTGTAATAAGTGCATTTGCAGTTGGATATGTAATAGATTGCGTTGGAGCGACTTTTTCTTTTACATAAAGCTTTAGTGAATCCCCTAATGTTGTGTCTGTACTATCCTTTGTTACCGTATTTCCAGCATCATCAGTTGCCTTCAGTGTGACATCATAATAGTGATTAGGCTGATTATAAGATGATTTGTTTGGAGCGGTAATCGTTGCAGTCCACTTGCCTGTACCAGAACTATAAGTAAGATCGTATTCCTGGCCATTAATTGTGGCCTTTACTGTCTGTATTGCCATTCTTTTCTCCTTTCTTATAAAAAATTATTCATCAAAATTAATTTCCATCTCGACATACTCATCCGTCACAGCTGTTACCTGAGGAGCGTTGTTGAGATTATTAACAAAAGTTCTTAAATCATCAGTTCCCTCTATGTTTATTCCGTTCAATCGAATTCTATAGAGAGGAAACTGATATGTCGTGCCTGCATCCAATGTATCCTGCTGTGTCAGTACTGGATCATCAGCAGTTGTTTCGTTTGGTGTACCTTTAATAGCCTTGATTGTCATTGTCTGCACGCCATCAACATTCGTGAACTCAGCAACAACAATGTCATTTCTTTTCATGTTCTGAGTTCCATTATCAATGCTCACATCAATGATTTCTCCAGGATAGATGATGTATGGCCATCCTTGAATGACTACAATTCCATCCTTTATTTTAACGAGATTGGCTGTCTGTGTTGTCAGTTCTAATTCATTGCCACGATGCATGACACCATTTCCTCTAAAAATACCATCAAAAAACAGGGCATGGTCTCTAGCTTCTACTTCCTGCCCTGTCTTAACAATAAGCTTTGCCATTTCTATTTATCACCCACTTTGTATTCAATATCAATGTTATCTATAAATCCTGTCAGCACCTTCGATATAATCTGTTTTTGCATGTAGATGCCTGTAATTCTATCCTTTGCACCGACTATATCACTAATATCCACATTTTCTACATTGCTGATTTCAAGAGTGTTGGTATCCTGGTTTTCATTCAATTGATCAATTCCACCCTGAAGTAATTCTTCTTCACTTTCTACAGAGGAATAATCATAGAGCATAGTTCTCCTGTTTATTCCGACATTTCCATCAGCAATGGCCAAGGATTCATCCTGCGTAACAGTTCCATTGCTCAATCTGTAAAGATTAATGACAGTTCTTTCAGTGAGTTCTCCCTGACCAAGACAAATGACATGGTTATATCCATTCTTTATAGCTTTTGCTACAAGATTGTAACCATAGTCATTATTCAATTCTGTATCATTGCTGTAGTTAACGATTGGAGCAGCTGAACATACAGCACACTTGTTTTGTATATCAAAAGTTATCTTTAATTTAAGTCCTACATCAGCTAAAGTCTTTTCTATAGCCTCAAGCATATTGACATATCGTAAGTCTCTATTGACTTCAACACCACATAATTCTGTTGATCCTATAATCAGGCCATCAAACTGATCATCCAAGATTGCTCTTAAGAAATCATTGGCATCTCCACGTGCCTGATAATATGCCTGACCTGATGGTGGCACAACATATTTCTTTGATATAAGCCCTCTCCAGGTATATCCATAGAGGGTGAGACTTTCATTTGCAGTATCACTGGTGATTCCCTGGATTCTTCCACCATATTCACTGGTTTCATCGTAAATGATAGATCCTTCACTAAATCTCGGGTTCCATACTGAATAAGGAACTGTTAATTCGAAATCGTTTCGTGAAGATGAAAGATATGAGCCTATCTCCATATCAAGCTCCATCTGTCTGTCCAGATAACCAATGTCGACTAGATCATTTCCTGTATAGATGAAATCCATTTAGGCTTGCTCCTTTCATCATATAGATAGATATCAAATCCAAAGGCACCACTCCATTGAACGGTATTTCTTCCTGAAGGAAACTTCGTGAAGATATCGAAATCTAACCCTCTCTTAGAAAATACATTTGTCTTTTCACCATTCATTCCAACCTTGTATGCTTTTCTGTTGATTGAGTCAATCACAAGATATTCACTTGCCAGCACCTCAGTGCTGACTGTGTATATATTTCCATTGACTGAAACACTTGGGTTTGATACAGGACCATAGATAATCATCTTGAAATTGCTATCCTTTATTGAATCATTCGTAAAAGAAGATGTACCTGTAGCATTTCCATAGGTAAAAGGATATTCGAAAGGATATGTAAATCCATCCGTCTTGACTTCTAAGCTTTTGACAAAAGAGAATCTTGTTTCCTTTATCCAGTAAGGTATATCGGTAGTTACTGTCAGCTTGTTCTTGAGCTTTTTTCTATGGATATTGACATTAGAAAGATCTGATCCAATTATATTGCAGAACATGAAATATTGTCCGATATAGAATTGACCTCTGAGATTGTTATAGATATCGTAATCAAAAATATCTGTTATATTATCAATATCTAATACCGGTTCATCTCCTTCTATTGTGTAATTTTTAATTTCATTCTTGAAACCAGTTATGACATTGTTATTCGTGATGTTTGTAAATGAATTACCGAAAAGGTCATCTATATCAAGAAGAGGAAAGTCCTCAACGAAATCAACACTTTCATTTCTTGAATTAAGATAATATATGTTGCTCATATTATTGGACCTCCTTTAAAATTCTTCCTGCTTTTCTCTTATCGATGCTTACTGTTATTCCAGCCTTGCTGAAGGCATTAACCATTTCATTTCCTAATCTTGTATAGTCTATTGGATCATTTCCAGGTGTACCTGGACCAGGTTTATATGGACCATTACCTTGATTTCTATTTGCACTATTATTAACTTCGTATTTGAAGTCGTCTATCATCTTTCTAGTATTAGAAATCATATCGTTTTCTGTATTAGGCATTTCTGCTTCAAAACCTACTGCAATACCTTTAGGAAGATATTTTCCGACCTCATCGGCCATAAGTTTAGATGGTGAATGAATGCCGAAAAAGCTCTTGATTCCATCCAATACTCCTTTTCCAAACGACTTGATCTTGTTCCCAATCCATCCAACCATGTCATTGATTCCATTCCATAGACCTTTGACAAGGTCAGACCCGATAGATGCCATCTTTGATGGAATAGACTTGACACCATTAACAACAGCATTCAATAATTTTGTGGCTGCAGCTTTCCCTTTGCTTGCAAGGCTAGAACCCCAAGAAACAACCTTAGAAGCTGCACTTGTTAGCCATGTGGCAATCTTTCCAGGCAGCTGCTTGATATAGTTGATAATGCCATTTATGAAATTTGAGGCAATGCTTTTTGCCTTATTTAGCATATTGCTTCCCCAAGTTGTCACTCTTGTGTATGTATTAGATAACCATGTAGCGACTTTTCCTGGGAGCTGACTAAACCAACTAACAATAGAATTTACAGTTTGAGAAATCCACTGCACCGCTGAGTTATACATATCAGTCAGCCATTTTGTCACAGTGGCAATCATAATATCTACTGTTTCCTTTATTTTTCCAGGTAGCTGTGCAAACCATTCAACCACCATGCTTATAAAGTTTGGTATATCAACTGTAGCAAAATTGTATAGATCAATACCCCATTGAATGATCTGTCCTAATGCAAGACCGATTGCATAACCAATCATGTATGGAAGCTGATCAAAGAAATTAAGAATACCATTAAGGAAATTAGATCCTATTTCTATGGCTTTTGCCAGAAGATTCTGACCCCATAAAACTATGCTGTTCCATGTGTTTGTAAGCCATGTTCCAATTGCTGTTGGAAGCTGAGAAAACCATGTCAAAAGCGAATTGAAAGCACTTGGAATTGTCTGTGTGAAAAACGAAGCAATGTTGTTTCCAAATGATTTCAATAATTCAATGAATGAGTTGAATGCACTTGGTACGGTTTCTGTAAAGAATCCTGCAATCGCTGTAGCAGCAGAACCCAACGCGGATAGTATCGAATTCCAGCAGCTGATAACAAAGTTTCTGAAGTCTTCTGAAGTATTCCAGAAATAAATGATTGCTGCAACTATAGCTGTAATAGCTGCAATGGCTATCGTGACAGGACCCCCTGCCATTGATACAAGTGCAGATCCTAATCCTTTTAATCCACCACCTGCACTTATTGCATTTGCAGCAAGAGTCGCGAATATTCCTTTTCCTTTTTCCAATATTCCTAAAAATGAAGTAATATTAGAAAATCCAAGACTTCTTAATCCGCTGAATGTATTGTATAAGGTTTTGACATTCTTTATAGCACCCTTGACGGCCAGAGCCGACTTGAATGCAATAAAACCAGATGTCAGACCTGCTAGAATACCAATTATCCTGTTGATGGTTGGATACCAATCTTCAATATTTACAATGAAATCATTAATAACCGGTAAGACATTATTAGTAATATAATTTACGAATTCTGTTAATGCTGGAGCTACCTTTTCGTAGATGCTTATTGCGATTGTTTCTAATCCACCACCAAGCTGTTCCATTGCCGATGAAAGATTCTGCTGCATGACTGCCGCTGTTTCCTTTGCAACACCATTACAGTTATCCATGCTTTCTGCAATTGCATCGTACTCATCTTGCGAAAGGTTGAGCAATGCAAGAAGTCCTGACATTCCTTCCTGCCCAGCAAGAATTGCTCCATAATATGTTTTCTGTTCATCAGTCAATCCACTGAATGATTTACGCATTTCCTTTACAATCTGATCAAGGGATTTGAATGATCCATCTTGATTAGTAAGGCTTATGCCAAGATCATTCATTGCGACTGAAACAGATTCCGTCGGCTTAACCATTCTCGTTAGAACTGTTCTTAATGATGTACCTGCTTGTGACCCTTTGATACCTGCCATTGACATAGCAGATACAGCGGTTGTGACATCCTCGATTGATAGACCCATCGTTCTGGCAACAGGAGCTATATATTTGAATGTTTCGCCTAGATCAGCAATATCAATAGTTCCTGCATTTGCTGCTTGAGTTAGTAAATCGGCAACTCTTGTAGAGTCTTTAGCTGCTAGACCAAAACCAGTTATTGCATCGGCAACGATAGTTGATGTTGTAGCGAGTCCCTCACCACTTGCAGCTGCAGCATCAAGGACACCTTCCATACCTTCAAGTATCTGCTGAGTGTTCCATCCTGCCTTTGCCATTTCTTCCATGGCTGCAGCAACTTCTGGAGCACTATATTTTGTGCTAGCTCCAAGCTCTTTGGCCTTTTCAGTCAAGGCTTCCAGATCCTTACCAGTAGCACCACTGATAGCCTGCACTCTTGACATTGCTGCTTCGAATTCTGCACCAACGTTATAAATGTATCCCGCTGCCTGCTTAGCTATTGCTCCGATTCCAATAGCTAATAAGGTCTTTTTAACTTTAGAAGCGAAGCTTGAAGTTTTACCCTCAACTTGCGCTAATCTTTTTTCAAACTCATCTTGTCTCAACTGAAGGTCTATATAAATATAACCATCAGCCGTATTACTAGGCATGTATCCACCTGCCTTTCTACTCTTTTAGTTTTGCAAGCAGTTCAGCTTCAATCTCCTTTTGCGTTCTTTTTGGAGGCTGATTCTTCCTGATTGCATAGAGTTCCTTAAGATGTCGAGCCTCTTTTCTCTGTTCCTTTGGAAGTTTATTGATATCGGTTGTTCGATATCCGACAATCTTGACAAACTGTGTCTCTCTAGTAAGACCATCAAAAAGCGATTTGTACTCAAACCAGTGCAGTCGCGCACGTCTTAGGTTTATGCCATATTGCTGCATGAACGCAGCGCAGATGAGATCGTAATCTTCATCATAGTCATAGGCAATATCGGTATTGGTTTTCTTGGTTTCAGTCGATTTATCATCGTTTTTGAAAAGTCTCCAAAAAGAAAGGATGCCAGACATTATGGCATCCATTGGTTCATCAAATATATTTTCATTTCCAAAGAACAAATCAAGATTATTCGACATAACATATATCTTGAAATTTGGAGGAATGTTATCATCCATGAGAATTCTCTCGACATCAATCCATGTACGAAAATCAGTCCTCAGTTTATAACTATTTCTTTTTATTCTTATGCTTTTGGGAAGATTTCTTATTGCGGACATAATTTCTCATACCTCTATTCTTATTTCCATATTTGTTGTCAGCGTATTTAGCCATATCAGCAATCTTTGTCATGGAATGAATAATTTCCTTTAGGTTTTCCATTTCTTTTTTGTTTCTTGCTTCTGCAGCTTCACGTTCTTCCTTCATGAAATTTTCTAAATAGATTTTAGCTAATTCATTAACAAGCAGATACATTTTCATATCTGGCCCTTTGAAAAGCTTACTGCAAGTTCTTTCGCCAAGAACGGTATCAATGACATCAGCACAGTCTTCTAATAATCCGTCAACATCAGTTTCGATATTGGCCGGATGATCGTTATGATCATCCTTGAATTCCAACAATGCTTTGAAAACATCTGGATCATCTAGATCCATCTCTAATCTAATGCCGTCAATGACAATTGTCTTGACATTCTTGCCAAGCGATAAAGTGATAGTTTCATCAACTTTTTGATTTTCAACTTGATTTATGTCTTGAATATTCTCTTTCATTTCATATTCCTCCTACTGTTTCTTTAAATATTATAATTCATCCTGTTGTTCACTATCAGCAGTAAATGTCTTTGTGCTGATGTCAAAAACTCCTGGAACAACTGAGCCTTGCTGAGCAAAAGTTCCCTCGATTGCAAGTTTTGCTCCACCTTCTCCTGATCCTGGGTTATCAGGCTGCACTTCATAGATGTGCTTATAAGCCTTATATTTGCCTGCTTCAGTGCTGTTCCATGTTTCAACCTCAATTTCTTCAAACTGAGCACCGACAATTTCGTTTTTACCGATTAAATAGATCCAATAGTTGAATGGATCAGACGGATATGCAATCCCAGAGTAAGATACTGATCCAGCATATCCCAGCATGTTTGAATGCTGAGTCTTTTCATGGATGTATTGTCCGTCTTCTGTATTTGGATTAGATGATTGTGTCCAGTCAGTCAATCCATCTCCGGCCAATACATAGGATTCAAATGTTACACCAGTAATTTCAGTCAAAGGCTTTACATAATGAAGATTTTCTTCTGTTTTCAATTCTCTTTTTGGTAATGTAACTGCCATTTATTCAAAATCTCCTTTCTTTCTATAAGTAAATCTATAAGACGCTACAAATGTAGCTCTATTATTCTCAACACCAGTTGCATCACTTGGAGTGGCTGTCATCTCCAATGATACTGGCTCTATCTTTTCATTTGTTATTTTTAGATTAGGAAAACCATTATCGGTTTCCTCATTAAACAAATCCGCAAGCATATTCAATGGCTGAACAATGTTAAGCGTCGCCTTCGTATCCTTTACCTCGTCACGATAGTAAACAACAAAAGGTATTTCCGCTTCATATCCTCCCTTAATGTTTGCGTTCAATTTTTCAACAGTTGCTGATTCCTTCTTAAAAGCAATGCATGGAATTTCATTTGCTTCCAGATATTCGTTATGCCACTTTGCTTTTGTACCAACATCTAGCTTTCTCACATAATTGTAAAGGTCAATTCCCAGCTGAGTGAGTTCAGCTGAATCAACAAATTTCTTTTCGCTCATCTTCTTCACCTACTTAAACAGTTTCTTTGCAATATCAATCCATTTATTCAAATTCTTTTCCTTTGATTCTTCAAACCACTTTGGACCACCATAGGAATATGTCAGATTTCGATTGATTGTTTCCTTTGTTTCGCCTTTTTTAGCCCATGGACGACGTGTGGTTACACCTACCATGACTTTTCCATAATAAAGAAATTTAGCGTAGACCTTTCGATATACTATTTCCATCTTTTTTGTTCCTGTGCTACTTAAAACAGATTTTTTCAATCCACCATCACGCATAGGAACATATGGATCGGTATCCTTTATGATTTCATTCTTTAATGTAGTCAATGCCATATTGCCTTTGTTTCTGTATCTTTTCGTTATAGCACTTGCAGAAAAATCAATCCTGACTTTTACATCCTTAGCCATTGCAGTTCACTTCTATGAATTCTGGTCTATGTCCAAATGGTTTTATTTCTTTAACGGATGTCACTACATATTCAACATCCCCAAACATAATCGTATCACCGATAAAGATAGAAAACCTTCCATCTTCAGGAACATACTTGCTTGAATTAACATATCTGCATTTTAGGCCATTTTTCTTGGCATATAGATCATTGCAGTCAATAATCAATAATGAAGTGGCTGTATCTTCTTTTCCTTGATCAGATTGATTCAAGGACTTGTCATTCTCGAATTTGACATATTTTAATGTTGTTTCTTCATAAACAGATTCAAAATGATCATTCTCGCCAAGCTTATGTTTAATAATTACAGAATGAGGTCTTAAAAATCTTGGACTTCTAGGCATATACCCACCTATTTAGATATCCTTTCTTTCTAAGCTCTTTGTTGATCAACATCTTGGCCATAGGTGAAACTGGTATTCCGTTAAAGAATGTAATCTTCTCATTGCCTCCTGATCCATAGGAAAAGGAAAACCCAGAAGTTGAAACCTGTGTAACATCCATGTCTGATTGTCCTGAATAGATAGCATCGCCACCGTTCTCGAACGAAAAATGAATCTGCTGCATGATTGCATCATCGATATTCAATCCATAGTCCTCGAAATTATCCTTCAGCTTGAATTGAAATATGAATTCTTCACAATAGCTTTGCAGAAAAGTCGTGGCATTCAATAAAAGGGAGTCAAACTCCCCTTTATCAATGTCATCATCAAAAGTTTCTGTATATTGATCATATTTAATCATGGCTACTCACCTTCATTGAATGTGATTCCAGTCATATATACTTCAGTCATGGCACCATCTTCCTTCACAAGATGAAGAACTGCTTTTTCTGCAGTGGTTTTATCTGCTCCTAGAAATGCAACATTGACTGTTGGAGCCTTATCTACTGTTGCCTGCTTTTCAGCAGTCTTGACATACATTTTCAAGTTGTCTGTTCCATCATAAAGGAATGGCAAATAGTATCCAGACTGTTCTTCTACGACAGATGAGTTAAATCCTGTATATCCAGTCACCTTGTTTAAAGTTCCTGAAAGGATTTTACCATCAAATGTAACAGTACCTAGTTCTGATGCTTGCTTCCCGTAGCAGTCAGTTTCTGCATCAACAGCTGATAGATTAGAAGCAATTCCTGCATTGTCTTTCATTTCACCCTCAGTTAGCTGTTTTTTTTTACAATAACACGAGCGGCATTTGATACACGGAACCCATCATTGAATTCAACCTGTGCTAATGATCCAACAAATCTTTCTGAATCAATTACACGAATTTCTTCCAAGTTGTCAACTTTATGGAATGCCTTGTAATCATACATAACAAAATCAACTTTTGTTAGATCTTCTGTCTGTTTTGTCCCAGCATAATCATAGTAAGCAGCTGCAGAATTTTCTAACGCATTAGCCTCTTTCCATAACATGCCTAACCAGTAACCAACCTGACCAGTTCTAACAGTTTCATCATTAAAGATAGGCGTGAATTGATCTCCTGCAGCTTCAAGCATTGCAGAGAATACATCAACGCTTGCTAATACTACATTTGGAGAAGATTTTCCTTTTCTTGCTTTTACACGTGCTTTTAAGATCATTGATTTCACGTTTTTAGAAGTGATTGCAGTTGTATCTCCTAAGTCAGTTCCTTCATGCACTAAACATGCTAAACCTGCAGCCATTTCTCCTTGTTGACAATCTTTGATAGCAGTAGAAAGAGTCTGATCAGCTAAATCATAAGAAACAGAATTTGCTCCTACTTTATAGATCTTCTTAGATTTTCTGAATGAGTTGTTCAAATGAATGTCCAACAATTCATTTTTTGCTGCTTCATCTGAGAAATCACCAGCGGGTGTATCTGCACCAACGATTCCATCAGAAACTTCTTTATACACTTTTACTGCTCCTGAATTAGCATCCCCCTGATATACATCATTGTATGTTACGCCTGGCTCAAAGATATTGTCGGCATATAAGTTAGGCTCTACAATAGAGCTATATCTTTCATCAACATTTAAGTTTCCGTAATTCATAATTTTCCTCCTTGTTATCCTCTAAAATATTTGTTCTTTCCATATTTTCTTTTTCGATATTCTTCTTCATCAGTCATTTCATGCGGTGTCTGGGCATTTGTTTTGACTGACTGAATAGTTACTTGCTTTTTGTTCTTAAATTCAGGAACCGATGTCAATTTTGCTTCCAGTTCCTTCTTCATTTCTTCTTTGATAATAGCTCCTTTGTCATCAGTGAATTTGCTTCTGTCACATAATGCAATAAGCGTTTCAACTCGATCATCACGCACACCAAGTTCTTTAGCAATATTGGATGCTTCTCCATTAACCTGTTTGACAATTTCGGCTTCTTTGTAACGCTTGTTTTCTGCGAGAATATCATCAATTTTCTGCTGCTCTTCTTTTGCTTTGTTAGCTTTGTTTTGCTTATACAGTTTGACTGCTTCATCAACTTCTTCTTTGGTCATTCCCTGTTCCTTAAGCATTCCTTTTAGGATGGTTGTTTCATGAGAAGCGTTTCTTTTTTCAATTGCTTCGGCCAACTTGTCATAATCAATGCTTGTATTTGTATTAACGACAGTTTGGTTTGTTCCGTCTCCACCATCTCCGCCTTCACCACCAGGTTCAGCAAATAACTGAATATTCAATGGATATTTCAAAAAATTTTGTTTCATAAATAAATTCCTCCTGTTTTACGTGTGTCACACGATATTTTTAAGTATTACAAGTTTTGAGTGTAGCTCACTATATTTCCTGTTTTAGGTGTGTCTCACCAAGTTCTCCAGGACAGTTTCATGTCATGACTGCGATTGGACAAAATAAAAAGTACCTTAATTATGGCTGCTATGCTTTCTCCTATTTTTGTATAGGACTTTATCTTTATTTTTTTCCTTTCTTGGAGGTGGCTTATACTCATATCTTTCATGATATTCCTTATCACAAATCATACTTCTAAAAGTTACGTGCTTTATCATGCAATTCTTATGTCTATCAAAATATCGTTTAATATCATAGAGATAATATTGATGATAATGTGGTTTCAATCCTTCAGACAATAGTCTCACCTCCTGTTTTTTGGCATAATAAAAGCGAGTATTTCTACTCGCTAAATATCATTATATGTTCTAAAAGAAAACACAGCTTTTTAGTGGCGTTCCATAAGAATTCTGGCAAGCGTGCCAACCTTGCATTTCTTTTGACCTTACGGTGCGTAGCAGCACATTCTCTACTTCAGAATATCTTATCCTAAATTAACCTTCAATATAATAATCCATCTCTGGAAACTTTTCTTCATTTATATATTTTGCAAGAACAGCCCTTGCTCCACCTATATCCATACTATAACATTTGGATGTTTCAGGAATATCAACAGATACGATTTCTTCTGTTTCTATATCAATGACAATATGACATTTATTTTCTTTTGTTTCACTTGCCTCTGGATAAAAGTCACATTCTAAATTTTTATCATCTCTTGTAAAATTTCTTAATAGTACCATCGTATTTGTCACATCCTTCCTTGTAGTTATAGATTTGATTAGTTAGATCATGAGCTTCCATTTGAGATACCCCTTCATCAACAAGAATAGATTCATAAAGTTCATGTTCAAGCATAAGAAAATCATGTTCCTGTATATTCTTACCATCAATCAATCGCTGCCAACTTTGTGCCATATGATAATCAGGATAAAATCTTGACTTTCCATTAATTAACTCATGCTCATTTATAAAGGTATAGTCCTTTACTCGTTTTATAAGAGATTCACTATATCCTGTATTTTCAGCAATTTTTTTATAGTCTGTTTTCATTTTTCTAACAGACTCATAATATTGAACAGCGTGTTTACTTGCTTGTTTAGAAGTTGGGTCTAAAGCCCCAGATACCTTTATATCTGACAAGTCTATTTTACCATTTTTATATGTTAATTGCACCCTTTCTCTAGCATAATTTCGTTTAAGCCTTGAATCTGATGCGATAAGCTCTTGATTTCTCTTGGTCCACTCACGAACCTTTGCTTTTTCCTTTGTGACATCAAGACCAGCGGCTTCACCGACTTTCTGTCGTCTTTTCCATTCACGGATATGACGTTCATTGTAGCGTTGCTCCTGCTGCTTTTCATAAAACTCGTTGTTTTCCTTGGAATCAATCTTCTCAAATGAAGGTGTGCTTATACCCTCAATATAGGGAAAGAAGCTATGTCTGCAGTTAACGCCACATAACCCTCCAGCAGTTCCATATCCAGTTGCATCATAGAAATTTGAATAACCCTTATATGGCTTGTTTCGATAGAATATCTGACCTTGCCATTCGGCATGACTTGGTCTGGCACCAGCATGAGCACTTGTTTCTACAAGATTGCATTCCAAATCATCCAGATTCTTTTCCTGACATTTTGCAGCAGTTTGATTGATTGAAGTTCTTACTGCCATTCTCACAACAGTATCTAGCCTTCTATGAACTCCAGTATCATAATCAATCCATTCCAGCCCATCTCGCGAGAGTTTTGTTACAACCTTATCGACAATCACATCATTTCCAAAAGCTCCGCTCTGCGCCATCATATAAGCGGAGTTTAGAGATTCATAAAGCTTTTCCTGGGCGACCTGAGCAGTGGTATCGCACAGATTGTTTATGTCATTAACAGTAAGAGATATTCCTTCATTGATGATATCTTTAAAACTTTCTTTGTCATAACTGAAATGATCAATCAATCCCTTTTTATAGGCTTCTTGAAACAGCTCATTGTCATATTCAACAGACATATATGAAGAATCTTCAATCAACCTTGAAGCCTCTTCGGTTGTAATATCCAATGCTTCAGAAAGATATGCATTAAGTCTATCAATTGTGACCCCAATGTTTTGAGCGATGGCTATTTCATGATTGGCAGTAGAAGTCAATTTGTTTTCGTTGAGCTTAATTCTTTCAGCAATATCACAAAGTATTTGTGTTTCAAGATTGTACCAGTAATTTTCTAGATCCTGAGTACAGTCCTTCAGGTAATCTGGATCAAGCATTATTCTTCACCAACATCGTCCCTCATGAAGGCAGATGTTATGCCTGGACGAGATGCATTCATTTCTGCAATCTTTGCCTTTGCTGTTTCTTCATCTTCACCATACCATTTCATGCGATATTCATATTTGTTCAACACCCCAGTATTGATATCCTGAATATCCTGCTGTTTTTCCTTGGCGGCATCGATAATGATTGAATCATCCCATGTGAATGCAACGTTTATTTCACCACCATCAAAGATTCCATTCGCAATACACAAATCATCAATGGAATTGATCAGTCCCCTGAGTGCATTTTCTAGAGACCCCTGTATATCGCTGATTAATTGATATGAACGTTGCTTTGATGTCTTTATTTCTTCAGCAGTCTTATCGACCTGTTGTGGATCACTAAGTGTTCCATACGCTAACCCACACTTGAATTCTATCTGCTGAAGATATTTATTGAAACCATTAATAAATGACTGATCACGGATTTCAGGACTAAAATGTTCAAATAACTTTTGTTTATCGAAGCTATCCTGTGATTGGTATGTTCGGAACATTCTCTCCTTTCCTCTTGGAAGGAATGTTTGCCCGTATATATCTTGCTGCAGATAGCTTTCATCAAGTTCTATAGCAGTTTCCTTGCTTTCGAATTCCCAATCTAGTCGTGACATCTGTATATCAGCTTTTTTAATATCCTTCAACGCTCTTGCATAAACGGATACACCAAGAGGTGATTTCCTATCGACATTATTAGCTAATGGTATTCTAAAATAGGAATAAAATGGATTTTCAACTCCATTAATTAGTATCTTAGACTCTATATTCTGCCATTCTTCTACATCTGTCAGAGATATTTCATGTCCTGGATCACCTACAAATAAATCTGTGATATTCTTTTCCTTAGATACAAAAGCACGATTTTCAATAATATATTTATCTTTTCGAAAGTCATGAATTTCAAGTTTTGTATAGCGCTTATTGTTCTTGAATAGAAACGTTGGAAATATGACTCCTGTTACATTTCCTTTTCCATCAAATCTGAAAGGAATAGCTTCATCCTGGTAAACAAAATCAATAAGAACTTCATCACCATCATAGAAAGGTTTGAAATACATTCCACCAATCGAGCAGGCGGTTTCAACAATGTTCTTTTTGTTGTTTATATACTGTTCAAGGCAAGAATTTATATAATCAGCTTTTGCTGAGCCAGATAAATTAACTTTGCTTTCTATCGTCACAAGACGTGCGATTTCACTTGCTATAGATGATGGGAGTTCAAGACTGGGAACTTTTTCACTGACCCATTCTGACTCATTGATATAAGCTTTCTTCCATTTTCTCAAAGCTTCCATCATTTTTGAGGAAACGGCCATCTGAATGCCTGTTCTTTCCTTCAGATAGTCTTTCTTT
>NZ_JBVAYN010000011.1:0-82474 GCF_055420065.1 Massilimicrobiota sp. mt181 | reverse complement strand
GTAAATCATAAAAATGATGAAAATAAAAAAAGTCCTGATAAAATCAGAACTTTTCATTATAATTAGGATAAAGCTAATTATTTACAAGCTTCTTCGATAGCTACGGCAACAGCAACAGTTGCTCCAACCATTGGGTTGTTACCCATACCGATTAATCCCATCATTTCTACGTGAGCAGGAACTGAAGAAGAACCAGCAAATTGAGCATCACTGTGCATACGTCCCATAGTATCAGTCATACCATAAGAAGCAGGACCAGCAGCCATATTATCAGGATGTAATGTACGTCCTGTTCCTCCACCAGAAGCTACTGAGAAATATTTTTTACCTTGTTCTACACATTCTTTTTTATAAGTACCAGCTACTGGATGTTGGAAACGAGTAGGGTTAGTAGAGTTACCAGTGATAGAAACATCTACACCTTCTTTATGCATAATTGCTACACCTTCACGAACATCATCTGCACCATAGCAGTTAACTTTTGCTCTTGGCCCATCAGAGTAAGCTGTTCTTGATACTTCTTTAACTTCCCCAGTGAAATAATCAAATTCTGTTTCAACATAAGTGAAACCATTGATTCTTGAAATGATTTTAGCAGCATCTTTACCTAAACCATTTAAGATAACTCTTAATGGTTTATTTCTAACTTTATTTGCTTTTTCAGCAATTTTAATAGCTCCTTCAGCAGCAGCAAATGATTCATGTCCAGCTAAGAAAGCAAAACATTCAGTTTTTTCATCTAATAACATAGATCCTAAGTTACCATGACCTAAACCAACTTTACGATCATCAGCAACTGATCCTGGAATACAGAATGATTGTAAACCAACACCGATTGTTTTAGCAGCATCAACTGCTTTTGTATCTCCATTTTTGATTGCCATTGCAGCACCTACTGTATAAGCCCAACAAGCATTTTCAAAACAGATAGGTTGAGTTGATTTAACGATGTTATAAACATCAATACCTTTTTCATCACAAATTGCTTTAGCTTCTTCAATTGATTTAATATCATATTTAGCTAATGCAGCGTTAATCTGATCAATTCTACGTTCATAATTTTCAAATAATGCCATCTTCGTACCCCTCCATTATTCCTTTCTTGGATCGATGTATTTTGTAGCACTATCAAATCTACCATAAGTACCAGTAGCTTCTTTTAATGCTTCATTAGCATCTTTTCCAGATTTAATCATATCCATCATTCTTCCAAGATTAATGAATTCATAACCGATGATTTCATTATTATCATCTAAAGCGATTCTGTTAATGTAACCTTCAGTTAATTCAAGATATCTAGGTCCTTTTAATTTTGTAGAATATGAAGTACCAACCATACTTCTTAATCCTTTACCTAAATCTTCAAGACCAGCTCCTACAGAAAGTCCACCTTCTGAGAAAGCAGATTGGCTACGTCCATAAACGATTTGTAAGAATAATTCTCTCATTGCTGTATTAATAGCATCGCATACTAAGTCAGTATTTAAACCTTCTAATAAAGTTTTACCAACTAATGCTTCACTAGCCATAGCAGCAGAGTGAGTCATTCCAGAGCATCCGATTGTTTCAATTAATGCTTCTTCAATAATTCCTTCTTTTACATTTAATGATAGTTTACATGCACCTTGTTGAGGAGCACACCAACCAATACCATGTGTAAAACCAGAAATATCTTTGATTTCTCTTGAATATACCCATTTTCCTTCTTCAGGAATTGGAGCACATCCATGACTTGCACCGCGTGCAACAGTGCACATTTCTTCTACTTCTTTTGTATAAATCATTTTTTTACTCCTTTCATCTTCAAAATGATTAGCCAGACAAATCAGAAAATTGTGCAAATTTTTCCGATTGTGGTGAAGGAATTTCACCTACTGTGATTATAAGGCAAATAGCCTTTAAAGTCAATGTACACCGTACTTTCCCAATGAAAAAAATGTCAAATTTGTAGTTCTTTGTCAAAAAATAAAGATGTGAAAAATTTACTTATTGCAAACTTATAAAAAGAGGGTTATAATAAATTTGCAATAAGTAAATAAAAAGAATAGACAAAGCTATTCCTTGATTTTTCTCATTTTCTTAATAATATTCATGGATGCTTCCATGCTTTCTAGAAAAATTTCTTGTTCTTGGGCATCTAAACTTCTCATAAAATAAATGAGTCTGGCTTCATCTTTTCCTTGAATGAGGATATCTTCATTGCCATGTTTATGAAGATTTAAAAGATGGTCTATATCAATATCAAGAATGCGGCAGATATCATCTAATACATCCAGACGTGGAAAATTGGTGTCTGTGACATAAGCAGAAAATGCACCAGGTGTAATATTGAGCTTTTTTGCAATATCTTTTTGTGTCATGTTCTTTTCTTCTAATTTTGTAGCTAGAATTTTACCAATTTTTAACATTTCATCCACCTCATTTTTTTCATTATATCGGAGAGTTTTATTTTTCTGTAAAATGTTTAGTTATAATAGAATTATATTTGATATTCATTTTAACTATTGTTATAATAAATATAGATATAAAAGTAACTACAAATAAGAAAGGAGAATAGCATATGTATATATGTGAATTCTTTCAATCTTTAACTCTTCTTCAATCATCTTCTTACTGGTTGAACGAAGCTTTTTTTGAGGACAAGGTTTATGTGGAGATTTTGCCAAAAGAAAAATTAACTTCACAAATTTGTGTTCAAAATAATGCTCAGAATTATTTGATATATAAGGAGCTATATCATCAGTTATTTTATGCTGTGGGGATAGATGATATAAATGAGGAAATTGAAACATTAAGTACTTTTCAAATCAGTATTCCCAGTTCACAAGCTATTTATTTGGAAGCAAGTGTTATTGAAGCTATTTATTTATATGACCATATATTTGATGATTATCAAAAAAGATGGCCGATAGACTTATTATTACCATTGATGTTTTTGGATAATCTTTTTTGTCAGAATGTTAAAGATAATCAGGAATGTTTTCCAAAGACTTATCGCATCCCTTGTTTACATCAGTTATTTATAAAAAGATTCTATTATTTTATTATTCAATATTGTTATTATCGTTTTCAATGTCAAGATGCCCATTCTTTAACACATCCTTATCATTTTGAAAATCTGGTTCAAAATAAATTACATCAATATATTCAACATTCCCCTATACAAAATATTTCAGAATTAACATATCTGGAAAATAAAGCACTTGATCAATTTGTAAGGAAAATGTCTCAAAATGGTTCTTAAAGAATCATTTTTTTATTTTCTAAGAAAAAAATAAAAATTTATGCAATAATATAAACAGAAAAATCGTTAGTATAGTGAAAGGGGGAAAACAAATGACTATGAATCAAAAAGAAATCGATCAGCTGATACTTCAAATTCCCCAAATAGATGATGCTTTTGATGAATTGTACAGTCAGACAAAGACAAGTGTTTTCGCTTATATAATGAGTATTATAAAAAACTATGATGATAGTACAGATATACTTCAAGAAGTTTATGTCAAGCTCTATTTAGCTGCACGTAACTATCAATCACAGAGAAAACCGCTGGCATGGATTTATACAATTGCCAGAAACGAATGTTATCTTCATTTAAGAAGACAGAATCTGACTCATGAATATCAGGATCATCTTTATTGTCCACCAGAGACAGATATGAATACCAAAATGATTTTGGAATATTTATTTGAAAGTTTAAATGATCAGGAGAGAGAAGTCATCATTATGCACTCATTATGGGGGCTGAAGCACTATGAAATTGCAGATTTATTAGGTATACCTATCGCAACCTCTTTATCAAGTTATCATCGAGGAATGAAAAAAATGAAAAAGAAGATTGGAGAGATGAAAGATGAATGAAATCAGAAATGCTTTTACGAAAATTACACCGCATAAGTTGGATGATATTAAAGAAGAATTGAAAACAAGAGATGACAATATTGTCGTTGAAACAAAGAAAAAGAAGAAACGTTATCTCTTTGCTGTTCCTGTTGTGGCTTTGTGTATGGTGCTCATGGTGATGTTCTTACCAGCAACAGGGCAGGTTCAGACAGTTGTAGGACTGGATGTGAATCCAAGTGTTGAATTGAATTTGGATGATGATTATAAGATTTTAGAAGTCAAAACCAATAATGAAGATGGTAAAAAAATCGTGGGAGATATGGATTTGACAGGTAGCGATGTTGAAGTTGGTGTGAATGCACTGATTGGAGCTATGTTAAAAGAAGGTTATATTGATGAACTAAAAAATTCATTACTTGTTTCTGTAACAGGAGAAAATGAAGCAGAAAATGAAAAATTGAGACAACAGCTTTCTTTGAATATTGATGAATTATTGAAAGCCAGCGATATTAATGGATCCATTGTTTCTCAGACAATTGCTGATAAAAGTATAGAAGAACTCGCAAAACAATATCAAATTTCTGTAGGAAAAGCAGAGATTATCCAACAACTGGTATCAAAGAATTCACTCTATACATTTGAATCATTAAAGGATTTATCTATTCATGAATTGAATTTATTATTACAAAGTAATCAAGTAGAACAAGTCACAATTACAGGCAGTGCTAGTGAAAGTGGCTATATTGGAAAAGAAAAAGCACAAAGCATTGCTGTGGCAGATGCTAATGTTTCTAATCCAACAATTTTAAAAGTTGAAATGGATTATGATGATGGTATGATGGTTTATGAAGTAGACTTCCATAAAAATGGTGTGGAATATGAATATGAAATTAATGCTTTAACAGGTGAGATTGTGAAAAAAGAGACAGATGGACAAGCAAGAACAAATCAGTCTTCTGGTTCAACTTCACAACAAGGTTCTCAGTCTTCATCAAATGCATCATCAAATGCCTCTTCAAATACATCTAATGGACAGATTTCACAAAATCAAGCAAAGACAATTGCGAAAAATCATGCCGGTGTGCAATCTGTATCACAGGAAAAAATAAAGAAAGATTATGATGATGGTGTAACAAAATACGAATACGAGTTTGTGAGTGGAAATTATAAATATGAATATGATATTAATGCACAAACAGGTTCTGTAATTAAACATGAAAAAGAATATGTTGGTCAGGTGAACATTAGCAAAGATCAAGCAAAACAAAAAGCATTAAGTCATGCAAATGTTTCTGCATCAAATGCTTATGATGTAGAAGTAGAATTAGATAATCAATATTATGAAGTATCTTTTAAATCAGGACAATATGAATATGAATATCGTATTAAAGCTTCAGATGGTTCTATTGTTTCTCATGAAAAAGATTATGATGATTAGAAGAAGTTTCGACTTCTTCTTTTTTCTTAATAAATTCTTAAAATATTCACAAGGATTATGTAATATAATGTTGAATGAGGTGAGAATATGAACATTTTAGTTGTTGATGATGAGAAAGAAATTGCAGATTTGCTTGAGTTATACTTGAAAAATGAGAATTTTACAGTTTTTAAATTTTATAATGGTTGTGATGCATTACGTTGCGTTGAAACTCAAGATATTGATCTTGCTGTTTTGGATATTATGTTGCCAGATATTGATGGTTTAAAAATATGTTCTAAAATTAGAGAAACGAAAATTTTTCCAATTATCATGTTAACTGCGAAGGAAACAGAAATTGATAAAATAACAGGCTTAACAATGGGAGCAGATGATTATGTGACGAAACCTTTCCGTCCTTTGGAATTGATGGCACGCATTAAAGCTCAACTTCGTCGTTATGCTATGATGTCTCCTAAAAAAAATTCTTCTATTTTAACGATTGGAGCCTTAACGATTGATAAAGAAAATCATCGTTGTTTTCTAGATAATCAATTATTGTCATTAACCCCAACAGAATTTTCTATTTTATGGTTGCTTTGTTCAAACAAAGGAAAAGTTGTTAGTGTTGACCAGATTTTTCATGATTTATGGGGTGAAAAGTATTATACGAATTCTAGCAGTTCTATTATGGTGCACATTCGTCATTTAAGAGAAAAAATGAATGATTCAGCAGAAAATCCACGTTATATCCAAACAGTATGGGGAGTAGGTTATAAAATTGAATAAAGATTATACAAGAAAATTTCAAAAAGAAATTGTCAAAATACATATTATGATTACTGCCAGCTGTTTTGTATTTATACTTTTATTTTATTTTTTCATGGATTATTTTTATAATGGCGCTTTTATCAATTCTTTGCAGGAATTTTTTGGTTGGGATTTTGCGCATTTTGCTTTAAAAAATCAAAAAACGATTATTTTTATGATTATTATTTTTGTTGTTTTATTAAATTCACTGATTGTGGAAATCTATGCGATTCAAAAAATATCACGTGTTTTTTCACAAATCAAAATTCTTTTCCAGAAAGATCAACAAAGAATTGTTTTGGATGATTCTTTATATGAATTGGAAAATGATTTGAATGAATTAAAAAGACAAAGTATTGAAAATGAGAAAAAAGCTATTGATGAAGTTCAACATAAAGTAGATATGATTGCCTATCTGGCTCATGATATCAAAACTCCACTTGCTTCAGTCATAGGGTATTTATGTTTGTTGGATGAGACACCACATTTACCAGAAGACTTGCGTCATCAATATACACATATTACTTTAGAAAAGGCTTATCGTCTGGAAAAATTAATTAATGAATTTTTTGATATTGCAAAACTGAATCAGACATATTCTCCTATTCATAAGGAAAAGGTACATTTGTTATATTTGTTAGAGCAGATGAAAGAAGAATTTTATCCATTAACATCACAAAAGAATCAGACGATTGAATTAGATGTGAGTGAAGATTTCTTTATTTATGCAGATGCACAAAAAATAGCGAGAGTCTTTAATAATATCCTTAAGAATGCTTTTCATTATAGTTATGACAATAGTGTGATTTCTATTCGGACATATCAGGATGAAACTTATGATCATATTGTTTTTCAAAATCATGGTGATACCATTCCTCCTGATAAGATTCAAAATATTTTTAAACAGTTTTATCGTCTTGATGAATCAAGAAATTCTCAAACGGGAGGTTCAGGATTAGGGTTGTCTATCGCAAAAATGATTGTAGAACAACATCATGGATTGATTAAAGCAACCAGTGAAAACCAACAGACAACTTTTGATGTGATGTTGCCACGTCATGAACTTTAGGAATTCTTAAGAAATCATTAAAAAAATTTATTTTTTTGTCCTCTATAATGAATGATGGAGGGATTTTTATGAGAAGAAAATTCATTGTTGTGATAGCGGTATTGGTTATACCTTTGTTGATTTTATTGGCTGATCATTTTTTATTGCATGAGGATCTTCATTTGTCATATGATTATGATTCTTCTAGTCAGTGGCATGAGATTGTGAATCATCGTGATCAGTATCCTCAGGAACTTATTGATTTAGCTTTGAGGAATAAAGAAACGATCTCATTTGTAGCTCAGTATCCGACACATCATCAAATAGATACAGTCACTAATATTCAAAATGATTTAAAAGATAAAAAAATGCCTTTATTTTTGCAGTGGGATCAACGTTGGGGTTATAAAATGTATGGGGACGATATGATGGCTATTAATGGTTGTGGTCCCACATGCTTATCTATGGTGGTCAGTTATTTAACCCAAAATGGAAGATATAGTCCTTATTATATGGCAAAATATAGTGAACAAAATGGATATTATAGTGATGAAGGAACTTCCTGGCAGTATATGATTAGAGGGGCAGAAGCCTGTGGTGTTTATGCCAAACAACTTAGCTTGGATGAAAAACTGATTCAACAGGAGTTAATGCAGGGGCATCCAATTATCTGTAGTGTTTCAAAAGGCATTTTTACATTATCTGGTCATTTTATTGTATTAGCCGGTTGTCAAAACAATCAAATTTTGGTATATGATCCCAATAGTCGCCAAAAGAGTCATTATTATGATTTTGATGAATTTTCTCATCAAATTAGAAATTTATGGGTTTATAGTAAGAATAGTTTTTGACTATTCTTTTTTTGTATTATAAAATAAACAAAAATGGAGGTGTATATATATGAAAATTTCTGAAATTCTAAAAAAGAAGGCAACAATTTCTTTTGAAGTTTTTCCGCCAAAAAATAAAGAAGGGGATATCTCATCTATTTATTATACGATTGAAGAACTGTCTCAGCTTCACCCTGATTTTATTAGTGTGACTTATGGGGCTGGAGGTTCTACTAAGGGAAAAACTGTTGAAATTGCTTCAACCATTAAAAATAAATATCATATTGAATCAGTGGCTCATCTGACTTGTATTTCATCAACACCGGATGAAATTATTGAGATGTGTCAACAATTAAAGGACAACAATATTGAAAATATTTTATCTTTACGTGGCGACTATCCCAAAGATGGATTGCCTCATGAAGCATCTTTTCATTATGCTAAAGAACTCAATGCATTTATTTCAGAACATTTTCCAGGTGATTTTTGTTTGTCTGGAGCCTGTTATCCAGAAGTTCATCAGGAAGCAAACTGCTTAGAAGATGATATCAATGCATTAAAAGAAAAAGTAGATGCTGGAGCTGAGTATTTAATTACACAGATTTTCTATGATAATCATTATTATCGTCTTGTTAAGGAAGCAAGAAAAAGAGGAATTCAAGTTCCGATTATTGCAGGAATTATGCCAGTGACACATTCTAAATCGTTATTAAGAACAGCAAAACTCTGTGGATGTTCTATTCCTTATGAATTATCAACAATGATTGAATCTTACTATCATTATCCAGAGGCAATGAAAGAAATTGGGATTAATTATGCTGTACATCAAATCATTGAATTGATTACAAATGGCGTTGATGGTATTCATATTTATACAATGAATAAACCAGAAATTGCAAAAGCTATATTTGAAAGTATTCCTACGGTATTGAAAGAATTGAATCATGAATAAAAAAGCGATTAGACATTATTTGAATGCACAAACGATTATGGATGACAATACGGAAAGTTTGATAGATGAGTGTATTCAAGAAGTTCAATCATGTGCTGAATTTAAAGCAACTTATCGCTGCTTTCATTTGACCCATCAGCCATTGATGCTTAAAGAAGTGCAATGTATTCTCTCATCGGATGACTTGTCTTTTTACTTTCAGGACTGTCATGAATGTATGGTTATTGCCTGTACTTTAGGAATTGCTATTGATCGAAAGATTAAATATTATGAGCATCTGAATATGGCAAAGGCAATTGTTTTTGATGCTGTCAGCAATGTTTATTTAGAAGAATGTTGTGATCAGTATGAACAAACATTGGATTTAGGCCGTTATACTTTTCGTTTTGCGCCAGGATATGGAGATATTCCCTTATCCTTGAATCAGACATTGGCCTCTTTATTGCAGATAGATAAAAAAATAGGAGTCAGTTTAATTTCATCAGGATTGATGATTCCAATGAAATCTATGATTGGCATTGTGGGTATTGGTTTGCAATTAAAAAAGACATGTTTATCATGTGTACGTAAAGAAGAATGTGAATTGAGAAAAGGGGGACAAAGATGTTACGTGATCGATTAAAGAATGATTTATTGATTTTTGATGGAGCGATGGGTTCACAGCTCCAACAAAGAGGTATGCAGGCGGGAGAAATTCCTGAAGTTTACAATATTGAACATCCTGAAATCATTATTGATATTCATAAGCGTTATTTACAAGCAGGAGCAGATTTGATGACGACAAATACCTTTGGTTGTAATCCCTTGAAAATGAAGGACAGTGGATATTGCTATTGTGATTTATTAAAGGCGGCTGTGGACAATGCTAAAAAAGCCAGAGCAGAAGTCAATCCCAATGCCTATATTGTTTTAGATATTGGACCTATTGGACAACTGTTGGAACCTTTAGGAACTTTAACGTTTGATGAGGCCTATGAAATCATTGCATCACAGGTTTTATTGGTCAAAGACGATGTGGATGCTGTTTTATTGGAAACAATGACAGATTTATATGAAGTGAAAGCAGGTATTTTGGCAGTTAAAGAAAACAGTGATTTACCAGTATTTGTAACAATGACCTTTGAAGGTCATCAGCGTACTTTGACAGGAACTGATCCTTTGACTTTTGTGAATGTAGCAGAAGGACTCAAAGTTGATGCTTTAGGTGTTAACTGTTCTTTGGGACCTATAGAATTGAAACCTATTGTAGAAACTCTTTTAAAATATGCTCATGTTCCTGTAATTGTTCAGCCCAATGCAGGTTTACCTTGCTTACATCATGGGGAAACAATATATCCAATGCATAGTGATGAGTTTGTCGAAGCTATGAAAACTTTTGTTGATCAGGGTGTACAAATCATTGGGGGATGTTGTGGAACAACACCTGATTTTATTGCTGGATTAAAAAAACAGATGCCTTCATCTGTTTCTAAACGAAATGTTCAACCTTATACGGCTGTTTCAAGTGCTCATCAAAGTGTCGTTTTTGATGGACAAGTTGTCGTTTGTGGAGAAAGATTAAATCCAACAGGAAAAAAGAAATTAAAAGCAGCCTTAAAAGAAGGAAATTATGAAGAGTATGTCAAAGAAGCCATTCGTCAACAGGAAGCGGGTGCACAAGTTTTAGACGTTAATGTCGGCTTACCAGGTATCAATGAAGCTGAGGTTATGGTGAAAGTCATTCGTATGTTGCAGGAAGTCATCAATCTTCCTTTACAGATTGACTCCTCTTCGCCTGAAGTCATTGAACAGGCTTGTCGTTATTATAATGGAAAACCATTAATCAATTCGGTTAATGGTAAGGATGCAGTGATGGATGCGATTTTTCCTATTGTCCAAAAATATGGGGGTGTTGTCATCGGATTAACACTTAAAGATGGTATTCCATTACTGGCTCAGGAAAGATGTGATATCGCAAAATCTATTATTGATAAAGCGCAAACTTATCATATAGATAAAAAAGATATCATTGTTGATTGTTTAACATTAACCGCTTCAGCCCAACAAAAAGAAGTTCAGGAGACACTAAAAGCATTGACAATGGTGAAGAATCAATTGTCTGTTTATACCACTTTAGGTGTATCTAATGTATCCTTTGGTTTACCTAATCGTCCTTTATTAAATCGTACTTTTTTAGCCTTAGCACTTCAATCTGGTTTAGATTTACCAATTATTAATCCGTTGGATCAACAGCTGATGGATACAATAGATGCTTATCGTGTTTTGTATTATCATGATCAGGATGCTCAACAATATATTCAGCATCAATCAGAAAAAACAATACAAACAATGAATGCTCCAGCATCATCCTTTAGTCTTGAAGATATGATTATTCATGGATTAAAAGATGAGGTTCAAAATAAGACAAAAGAACTTCTGCAAGAGTATAAAGCCCTGGAATTGATTGATCAGATGATTATTCCGGCTTTAAATCAGGTTGGACAGGATTATGAAGAACATCGTATTTTCCTGCCACAATTGATTCAATCAGCTGAAACAACAAAACTGGCTTTTGAAGTTGTAAAAACAACATTTTCGCATCAAGAGACTTCTCAAGCTACTGTCTTAATGTGTACAGTGGAAGGAGATATTCATGATATTGGAAAGAATATTGTGAAAGTTGTCTTAGAAAGTTATGGATATAAAGTGATTGATTTAGGTAAAGATGTAAAAATAGAAAAAGTTGTAGAAGCCTATCAACAATATCAGCCCCAAGCTATTGGACTCAGTGCCTTAATGACAACAACAGTTGTTAATATGCAAAAGACGATTGAAGCTTTAAGACAAGCTGATTGCCAATGCCCTATCTGGGTTGGAGGAGCTGTCTTGACAAATGAAATTGCTAAAGACATTGGGGCAGATTATTATTGTGTTGATGCTATGGCATCCGTTTCTTTATTACAGAAAATTTTATAGGAGGAATGATTATGGGATTAAAAGTTAAAATGGATACAGGAGATCAGGAAACACTGGAAACAGAAATGCCGTTATTTGCGACATCCGAAGATGATTTAGATCATGTTCAGCTTGATGATGATACAGTTATTAAGATTAAAATAAAAGAGCAAGAAAAATGAGATGAATATCTCAACATTCTTGCTTTTCTAATAGTTCAAGCCATCTTTCGCTTTGTTCTTCTATTTGTTTTTCTAATTGATTGCGTTGTGTGGATAGCTCTTGTATGATTGCAAATTCACTAGCTTGATTTAGCTCTTCATCAAGCTGTGATAATTGTTGTTCTAATTGAGGAATCTGTTCTTCTAAAGATTGCAGTTCCTGTTTTTCACGATAAGTTAATGTCACCTTTCGCTTTTTCACTGGTTTTTGTCCAGAAGGTTTGGCTTTTGGTGTTGTGACATGCGTTTGAGATTGAATAAACTGGCTGTATCCACCAATATGCACACTGATTTTCTGATTTGAAAAAACAAAAAGAGTTTGACAGATACGATCTAAGAAATAACGATCATGAGATACAGTAATCACAATACCTTGAAAACTATCCAGATAATCTTCTAAAATTTGCAACGTTGTAATATCTAAATCATTGGTTGGTTCATCAAGCAATAAAACATTGGGAGCGCTCATTAAAACTTTAAGAAGATATAAACGTCTTTTTTCACCACCAGACAATCTTTCAATAGGTGTATATTGTAAATCCTGATCGAAAAGGAATTTTTCACACATCTGTTTTGCTGATAATTCACCTTGACTTGTTTTTAAATAACGTGCTTCATCTTGAATATAATCAATGGCGCGTTTTTTAGGATCCATTGTTTCATGACCTTGTTGAAAATAGCCAATACGAATAGTATCTCCATATTCTACATAACCTTGAGTTGGTTTGATAAGTCCAGCAATAATATGCAAAAGTGTTGATTTTCCTGAACCATTAGGGCCAATAATACCAACATGCTCATTCCTTTGGAAAAGGTAATGAAAGGGCTCAAACAGGACTTTGTCATAGCTGTGCGAAAGATCATGTAATTCAATTGTTTTCTTTCCCAGACGAGAAGCTGTATCAATCATTTCCAGTTGTGATGATATAGGTATATCTTCAATTTGATTGAGAGCTTCATATCTTTGAAGACGACCTTTGTTTTTCGTTGTACGCGCCTGTACGCCAGCACGAACCCATTCTAATTCCTTTTTTAAGAATTGTTTTCTTTTATGTTGAGCATTAAGCAGGCTTTCTTCACGTGCTGCTTTTTGTTCGAGATATTGCGAGTAATTGGCTTCATAAGTATATAATTGACCATGGTCCAATTCTAGCATACGGTGTGTAATACGTTCTAAAAAATAGCGATCATGTGTAATCATGATAAGAGCTTTATTGAATTTTGTGAGATATTTTTCAAGATATTCAATCATTTCATGATCTAAATGATTGGTTGGCTCATCTAATAATAATAAATCACAAGGTTTAATCAGCGCGATAGCTAAAGCGACACGTTTCTTTTGACCACCAGATAACTGAGCAATTGGCTGCAAGTGATTAGTGATTTGAAAACGATTTAAGATGGATTTAATCTCATATTCTTCGACATCATTTCCAACATCTTCATAGACTTGTTGTAAAACTGTATTTTGAGGTTGAAAAGATGGGATTTGAGGCAAATAATTAATACGGATATCTTTCTTTTTAATGATTTCTCCCTTATAATCTTCTTGACCAGCTAATATTTTTAAAAGTGTTGATTTTCCAGTTCCATTTAAACCAATAAGACCTATTTTATCATGCTCCTGAATAGAAAAGGAAATATCTTTTGCAATGCATTTTAAATTGTTATATTTACTTAGATGTGATACACTCATTAACATATTGAATTTCTCCTTTATTGTTCTATTGTATCATGACTTTTCATTTTGTAAATATATGTAAGGGAAGTGATAGATTGAAAAAATTATTACTTGTTTTTATGATTTTTGTTATTATGTTAATACCTGTCAGTGCCCGAGCTGGTGGTGGAAGCAGTAGCAGTGGTGGGGGCAGTAGTGGCAGTAGTCATACTTCATCGCATCATTCCAGACGTTCAGCTGGAAATGGATCACCATTAGCAGGTATCATGAGTGTAGGAATCTTTGCAGGAATGGTTATCTATAGGAAAAGAAGAAAAGCCAGACAAATGCATCATGAAATCAAAAATGATTTATCCGTAGCTTATCAAAAGGATGATTTCTGGAATGAGCAAGTTATAAAGAAGAAAGTTGAAGAAAAATATTTGATTATACAAGAAGCTTGGTCTAAGCAGGATCTGGAAACATTGAAAAAACATTTAAGTGAATCATTATATGAACAATGGAAAATGAAAATAAATTGGCAACAATATCGACAGCAATATAATCAATTAGAACATATCCAATTATTGAAAGTCATACTCGTTGATCTTCATGACGCAATCGATAATCAGCAGGATTTCTTTTGGGTTTATATAGAAGGTAAGATGAATGACTCTATGATAGAAAATGGAGAAGTGATTGAATCTCATCATGATAGTTTTGTAGAATATTGGAAATTTATGCGTTGTGGAAATGATTTTTTATTAGACGAAATTAAGCAACAAGATGAGGTTGAATCATGATTAGTAGGCTTTTGCGATGTCTGTTATGGATATTTCAAAAAGTGGGACGTTTACTTGGTTATATCATTGGTTTTATTTTTGGTTGGGTTCCACGTTTAAAAAAACATATGAGTGGTGAAGAATTTGAAGAATATGTCTATGAAATTCTTAAACGTATAGGTTATAAACATATTCACATTACCAAAAAGAGTGGGGACTATGGGGTAGATATTCTCGCCAGTTATAAAGGTGTTCGTTATGCGTTTCAGTGTAAATATTATAGTAAACCAGTAGGTGTCAGTGCGGTTCAGCAGGCATATAGTGGGTGTGAATATTATGGATATGATGAAGCAGTCGTTGTCACGAATCAGACATTTACGCGTCAGGCTCATGATTTGGCGCTTAAAAATGGTGTTATCTTATGGGATGGAGAAAAACTGATGAAAATGCGTCATAAAGCAAATTCTCATGCATTGTTCTATCGTTTTCATCATGCGAAACAACCTCATCCTTATGAAGAAATTTTACGCATCATTATAGAAGCAGGATATGCTTCAAGTGATTTGCTTTATCAGCAATGCTCAATGAATATTTCACAAATAGATTATATTTTAGATGATTTAGAATTTTATGATATTGTTTCAAGTGAAGATGAATATGGAATCAGAGAAGTTTATATTTCATCTATTGAAGAAGGTTTAGAGATTCTTGAAAAGAGTTCAATTTAATGGAGGGATAAGAAATGTATCAAGAAGTTTCAAAAGATTTAATGTCATTTATTCAACAAAGTCCAACGGCATTTCATGCTGTGGATACGATAAAAAAGGAATTGAAAGCACAAGGATATCAAGAGTTATCAGAAAGTCAAAGCTGGATAGTGAAACCATCAGGAAAGTATTTTGTGACACGCAATCAATCCAGTATTATTGCTTTTCATCTAGGGGAAGATTTGGAAAATTATAGTTTTCAGATTGTGGCTTCACATAGTGATTCGCCAACTTTTAAATTAAAAGAAAATGCTGAAGTAGAAGTCAAAAATCATTATATGTTGCTGAATACTGAAGGATATGGTGGTATGATTTGTGCTTCATGGCTTGATCGACCTTTGTCTATTGCTGGACGTGTTATGGTGCGACAAGAAGGAACATATCAGACACGTTTATTATGTTTTGATAGAGATCTGGTCCTTATTCCAAGTGTCGCAATTCATATGAATCGTAGTGTCAATGAGGGTTATGCCTATAATAAACAGATAGATATGTTACCTCTTCTTGGTGGTCAAGAATGTCAAAGTGGAGATTTGAAAAAGCTGATTGCTGAAGAATTAGGTGTTTCTATTGATGATATCTATGGTAGTGATTTATATTTATACAATCGTATGGCACCTTCAATATGGGGAATGCATGATGAGTTTATTTCATCTCCTCGATTAGATGATTTACAGTGTGCCTATACATCATTACAAGGCTTTTTGAAAGGTCATCATCCACAATCTATTCAGGTTTTTGCCTGCTTTGATAACGAAGAAGTAGGATCATCTACAAAACAGGGAGCTGCTTCAACATTCCTTTATGATGTCTTATATCGCATTCATCATGCATTGAAAAAGCCAGAAGAAGATTTTTATCGTGCTATCAGTTCAAGCTTTATGTTAAGTGCTGATAATGCACATGCGGTACATCCAAATCATCCAGAAAAGACAGATCAGCAAAATTGTGTCTATATGAACCAAGGTGTTGTTGTGAAATCACATGCTGGTCAAAAATATACAAGTGATGCCTTAAGTATAGCCGTTTTTAAAGGCTTGTGTGAAAAGGCTCATGTCCCTGTGCAATTTTTTGCGAATCGTTCTGATACAATAGGAGGAAGTACATTAGGAAATATTGCCATGTCTCAGGTTTCCCTTCAAAGTGTTGATATTGGCTTACCACAATTATCAATGCACTCATCTTATGAAACGGCAGGAATGAAGGATTCTTATGATATGATTCGTGTCATGGAAGAATTCTATAATAGTCATATGCAAATGATGGAAGATGGATGTATACAAGTTGTAGCCAAAGAAGATTAAACATGTTAAGAGGTGCAAAGAAGTTTGGCATTTATTCGTTTTATGATATGATATGCTTTTCTATTATTAATCATGAGGAAATAAAAAATCTTACTTGCTAAAAAGTAAGATTTTTTATTTGATATCTATTTTTTGAATGATAATAAGGGAGATAGGAATGAAAATCACAATATAAATGATAATAACACAAATCGCAACAATATTATCAAAAGAAAGGGTTGTGCCAGAGAAAAAATGGAAGGAGATTTTTCTGGCTATGAAAAAGTAAAGATAAGATAAGAAAATAAAGAGTATCAGTTGAACACATCTTTTAAGAAAAAGTTTCATATAAACCCCTCCTGATGTATTTATATTAACATAAAGATATGAAAAAGATATGAATTTCTTCATATCTTTAGTAATAACACACAACAGGAATATTGACTTTTAATTGACTATATAAAGATGCAGCCACATTCAGTGGTAAATTAATGCAGCCATGAGAACCATGTGTTTTATAACGATCTCCACCAAAAGAAGACTGCCATGTTGCATCATGTAATCCAATACCGCCATTGAAAGCCATCCAGTAAGCAACAGGTGTTTCATATTCTGGCTTTCCATCAGCTTGAATCTGTCCCTTTAATACACGATTACGTTGCATGAAATAAATATAATATGTACCACCAGGTGTCTTACGATCAGGATCGCTAGGAAGACCAGTGACACAATCAGATTCTAAGACAACTTGTCCATTTTTGATAAACCACATATGTTGTTTTGTCATATCAATTTCAACGAACGTATTTCCTAAACCACCATTACTATAAGAGGCCTGAACTCCTGAAACACTAGGACTTCTGGTTTCTTTTTTATGGGCTTTAATATCAGCTAATAATCCTTCAACTTCATCACTTTGATTCAGTTTATAACCATAGTTTCCACCAGAAACAGTTCGTGTACCATTGGCTCCTTTAAAAGTTTTTGATTTTCCAATGATGTTAATCTTAGGAGCAAGCTCTTCTTCAACGAATTTTGTTGCTTGTGTCTTAAATTCGTCTTCATCATAGTAATAATTTCCTTTTTCATCAATAGATAACCATTGAATGATATCATTTCCATCTAATACAACATTACCAGAAGTTGTCTGATATGTAATTTGCGCATCACAATATTCTTTAGCCAATGTTTGTAAATCTGTGATGATTTTATCTTCTGATGTTAATTCTGGTTCCTGATAAATATGCTGTTCTTTTAGGTTGATAGAATCATGACGTGTCTCAAAAGCTTGTTTGACGGCAGCGATTAATTGATCATTTTGAATGGTTGTCCCAAAGACTTCTGGTGTAATCACAAAATCATCGTCTTTATATTCAACTTTTGCATCCACTGGAGCAATCTGCTCATCTTCAACATGTTGTAAAGAAGTCACAGCCTCGTTTAATTTGTCTTCATCAGTCACTAATAAATCATCTAAAGTGATGTTTGTTGACTGGAAGAAATGTGTAAACCATAAAAAATAATTTTGTTTGTTTAATTCTTCCTGGATATGATTATCCTGATTAAAAGTTATACCACAATCATCTTGATTTAATGTTTCCTGTTTTTCATCAACAAATGTTAATGTTAAAGTTTGTTGAGTGAGGTTTTTCTCAAGTGTAGATGATGCTTCCTGATATGTTAAACCTGAAACATCAATATCATTAATTGTTGTATGACTCATAAAGCGGTTATGATAATAAAAACATCCAAAAAGATAAACAACAAGAATAATAGCTCCCAAAATCAATGAAGCTTTTATGACGTGATTCTTTTTGATACGAATTTTTCGTCTTGTTTGTTTTTCTTGTGTATTCGTTTCCTCCATATACATACCCCTTATAATATTTAATTACATTTAGAAGTATAGGTATTTTTAAGATAAAAGTCAAGTTATCCGACATTTTCTATGCCTGAAATTTATAGTAATTATTTTCTTAACTTTTCTATGACTTGTGATTTGTAAGAAGTTTTGAAGTTTATATGTGCATATAGTTTGAATTATTCTTTTTTTGAGGTATACTAGAGGCAGGAAGGTGATAAAATGGTTAATATGCAAAAAGTAGCAGTGATTGGATGCGGATTTGTTGGAGCAACATCAGCTTTTAGTTTGATTCAGACAGGTCTGTTTTCAGAAATGGTCTTAATAGATGCAAATACAAAAAAAGCTGAAGGAGAGGCCATGGATTTAAGTCATGGGAGTGCATATTTGACTCCAATGAATATTTATGCAGGAACTTATGATGATATTGTGGATGCTGGTTTGATTGTGATTACAGCAGGTGCTAATCAAAAGCCAAATGAAACAAGATTAGATTTAGTTAAAAAGAATGTACAAATTTTTAAAAGTATTATTCCAGAAATTAAAAATAGAAATTGTGAAGGTATTTTATTGATTGTATCAAATCCAGTAGACATTTTAACAGAAGTTGCATTGAAATTGTCTGGTTTCCCATCTCATCGTGTTATCGGTTCAGGAACTGTTCTTGATACAGCAAGATTAAAATATGTTTTAGGTAAACATTTACAAGTTGACCCTCGTGATATCCATGCCTATATTATTGGGGAACATGGAGATAGTGAATTGGTTGTCTGGTCAGGGGCACAGGTAGCAGGTATTCATATCAATCATTTCTGTGAGTTACGTGGTCATTTCAATCATGAAGAAGCAATGGAAAGACTGGCACAGGAAGTGCGTGACAGTGCTTATGAAATTATTGAAAGAAAAGGCGCAACTTATTATGGTGTAGCAGTTGCTGTAAAACGTATTGCGACAGCAATCGTTAAAAATGAACATGCAGTTTTACCAGTTTCTAGTTTGATGCAAGGAGAATTTGGATTGCATGATCTTTGTTTAAGTATACCAACTGTTATTGGACAGCAAGGTGTAGAAAAAGTTGTAGACATCTATTTGAATAATGATGAAAATGAAAAATTACAAACAAGTGCCAAAGCTCTAAAAGATGTTTTGGATGGTTTAGATATTTAAGAAAAACGCTCATGGTCAAAAAGACTATGAGCATTTTTATTGTGTAGATATTTTTAGTGCAGCTGCATGATTGGCTTTTTGTAATGCTGTATACCAATCGTCTCCCTGCATACGAGATGCAATCAATGCACCCATATGTGTATCTCCAGCTCCATTGGTATTATAGACGCTGACTTGTGGTGATGGGACAGTCAATGAATGTGAAGGCTGATAGAAGTAGCAGCCATCTTTCCCTAATGTTACGACAATGGCATTTTGTGTTTTTTGATAGAGACATTGACAGCCTTGAAGCATATTGGTTTGTTGGGTATATTCTAAAAGCTCTTTTTGATTGAGATGGACAATAGGATGAAGGGAGAGGATGTCTTCCATATCTTGTTTGGGAATATGGCAAAGACGAGGCCCCGGAGCAAAATATAGTGGTAGATGGGGATAGTCTTTTAAAAAGTCATAGATGATATGATGATGGTCATCTTCGATTTCTAAACCACATATATAAATACACTGATATTCAGACATATCGAGTTGTGCAAACCAGTCTTTTTGATAGTGATATTCACCACCATGTTCGCATAGAAAAGTTCTTTCACCATGTTGGTCAACAACACAATAGCAACAGCCATTATTTTGCTTTGTTTCAATAAGAATGGGAATATGATATTGATGAAAGTGGGCTTTGACAAATTCTCCATATATTCCTTGACCAACAGGAGAAAATAAGGTATAGGGAAGTTTTTGTTCTCGTAAAAGAGAAGCTACATTCCAGGCGCAGCCACCCATGGACATATTTTGGTGTAAAATGTTTTCATCCCCACTTAAATGTGGAAATTCATGGACAAAAATATTCACATCACAGACACTGGAACCAATAATTAATGCTTTTTTCATTGAATCACCCCATTAAATTAATCATGATTATTGGATAATTTGAGTTTAACATGGTTTGATTGAAAATGCTATGGGATGTTTATATGAAAGAAGAAAGGAAAATAGTGGAAAATGAGCATTTGATTTTACAGTTTGGTAGGAGAAATCATGTTTATTTTGATAATTTGTTAAAATATGGAAAAATAGTTATAAGTGGCGAATATAAGCCACTTTTTTTGTGGAAAAAATCAAAAAATAGATCACTTTTTTTCTATACATGAGGGTATAAATAGTATATAATAGTGGTATGAAGTGTTAAAAAATGTATAGAAATGTATAAAAGTGGGTGATTTTGAAGTGTTCATTGGGGAATATAGACATAATATTGATACAAAAGGACGATTGAGTATTCCTGCAAAAATGCGCCTTGAATGTGGTGAAAAAGTCTATGTAACCCGTGGTAATGAAGGTTGTTTGGCAGTATATACAGCAGCTGGATGGGAAGCTTATTATCAATCACTCATGGCTTTACCTAAAACCAAAAAAAAGACCCGAATTTTTATACGTTTAGTAACTTCTCGTGCAACAGAGTGTGAATTTGATAAGTTAGGTCGTATCAATATCCCTCTTGTTTTAAGAAATGAAGGAAAACTTCAAAAAGAATGTGTTGTTGTGGGAGCAGGAGACCATATTGAAATATGGGATAGTGAGACATGGAATCAGTTCTATAATGACAACATGGATGATTTTGATGATATATCAGAAAATATAGATGATTTAGAATAGGAGGATGCTATGTTTCATCATATCAGTGTTTTATTAAAAGAAACCATTGAAGGCTTAAATATCAAAGAAGATGGTATATATGTTGATTGTACACTTGGTGGTGGTGGACATAGTCAGGAAATTTTAAAGCGTCTGACAACTGGACATCTTTATTGTTTCGATCAGGATCAGCATGCAATTGAAGCAGCCAAAGCAAGATTGGAGCAGATTTCTAATCGTTTTACGATCATCTATGCTAACTTTAAAGATTTGAAAAAAGAATTGGCAAAACATGGTGTTGAACATGTTGATGGTATTATTTTTGATTTAGGCGTCTCTTCTCCACAGTTTGATGATGGAGAACGTGGATTCAGTTATAACTATGATGCAAAATTAGACATGCGTATGGATCAAAATCAGACTCTGACAGCATATGACATAGTGAATTCTTATAGCTATCAAGATATTGTGACAATTCTTTATAAATATTCTGAAGAAAAATTTGCCAAACAGATTGCTAGAGCAATTGAGCGTCATCGACAAGTGAAACCTATTGAAACAACATTTGAACTGGTAGATATCATTAAAGAGGCTATTCCGGCACCGGCTAGAAGAAAAGGTGGACATCCTGCCAAAAGAACATTTCAGGCTTTACGAATAGCAGTGAATGATGAATTGAATGTGTTTGATATCGCTCTAAATGATGCATTAGATATCTTAAATGTGCATGGACGTATTGCCGTCATTACCTTTCATTCTTTGGAAGATAAGATTTGTAAATATACATTTCAGGAAGTGACCAAGCAGCCAGATTTACCAAGAGGGATGCCGATTGTTCCTGAATATTTAAAACCTAAGTTTCAAAAAATAACAAGAAAACCAATTGTGGCAAGTGATGAAGAACTTTTAGAAAATCATCGTGCCCATTCAGCAAAACTAAGAATTATAGAAAGGATATATGAAGATGAGAACTAAGAAAAAAGAACCAAGATTTTTAAGATTTTCAAAACGTTTATTAATTATGAGTTTTATTGTATTTGTTGTGGGAATTGTTGCTTTGAATTCTTATGAATCAACAATCAATGTAGCATGTAAAGAATTAGAAAAAGACATTACAACAATTGAATCAGATATTGATGGGTTGGATATGAAAAAGTTAGAATTGGCTTCTTTTTCTCGTATTGAATCAGTAGCTGAAGAAAAGGGATATACATATAAACAAAGCGCTGCGACTGCTGCTGTAGTAGGAGATTCTCAAGAATAATGGCTATAAAGAAGAATAATAACAATAGTGCGAAGATTGTATATTGTATTATTGTTGTTGTTATTGTTTGTATGGTCCTGAATGTTATTTATCTGGGAGCAACGGGGAAACATCTCGTCAGTGGAAATGACATTAGAGGATATGCTGAAAGTCGCGGTGAAAGTAAAACAGAGATTCTTTCGGCCAAAAGAGGTACGATTTATTCAAGTGATAATGAAATTATTGCAAGTGATATGAAAACATATAAGCTTTATGCGATTTTATCTACGACACATCTGACACTTGACAAAGAACCGGATTATGTTGTAGATAAAGAAAAAACAGCTAAAGAGCTATCACCTATTATTGGCATGGATGAAGAAGATATTTTAACTCAATTGAATAAAGAAACTTATCAGGTTGAATTTGGAAGTTATGGAAATAATTTATCGTCGCTTGTGAAGGATCAGATTGATGCTTTGAATTTACCAGGGTTGGAATTTGATGAAATTACGACAAGAAATTATCGTTATGGAGATTTTGCTTCATATGAAATTGGTTATGCTCAAGCTGTCACAAATGAAATTAATGGTAAAACAACTCAAGCTTTGGTTGGACAGATGGGAATTGAAAAGGCTTTTGATGATGAATTATCTGGAACAGATGGAGAAAGAACTTATCTGGCTGACAATAATAATAATGTCTTACCAAATGGAATTTTAAGTGAAACGGTGCCAGTGGCAGGAAATGATGTTTATTTGACACTGGATACGGATGTGCAAACTGAATTGGATTTACAGATGTCAAAAATGGTTGAAGAATTAAAACCAGAAAAAGCGACTTGTGGCATTATGGATGCCAAAACAGGTAAGTTGCTGGCCATCTCTAATTATCCATCTTTTAATCCTAATGAGAGAGATATCGAAAATTATGTAGATCTTTTCTTGAATGAAGCAGTGGAACCAGGTTCAGTCTTTAAATCATTTGTTTACGGAAATGCAATTAATGATAATAAGTTGGATGTCAATGATACATATCAATCTGGAAAATATTATTATAAAGTGAATGGAAAAACTGTTGCGACAATCAATGACCACAATAGTGGTAGAGGTTGGGGAACGATTAGTTATAAACAGGGATTCTATTATTCAAGTAATACGGGAATTTGTCATATTTTAACTGAAAAAACAGATAAAGAATCATTGCTTCAAGATTATGAAGATTTAGGATTTTTTAAAGAAAGCAGTATTGATGGATTGCAGTCAGCTGCAGGTTTTGCAGGATATAAACGTGAAGGAGAAAGAACTCTCGAATACTTAACAACAGGTTTTGGTCAGGGGTCAACTTTTACAGCTTTACAGTTAATCCGTGCCTACAGTGCTTTTGCGAATGATGGAAAAATGGTTGAACCATATTTAGTTGAAAAAGTAGTCAATAGTGATACACAAGAAGTTTTATATCAGGCAAAAACACAATATTCTAAACAGATTTATTCTACTGATACTGTGAAACAAGTCAGAGATTTACTTCAAGGTGTTATTAATGAAAAAGGAAGTACGGGATATAATTATCGTATGGATGATGTCAATTTGATTGGTAAAACAGGAACTGGACAGGTAGCCTCAGAGTCTGGTGGTTATCGTAGTGGTTTCTATACACATAGTTTTGTGGGAATGGCACCATATGATGATCCTCAGGTGATTTTAGTAATGTGGTATCAGGGAAGTTCATCAAGTACAACGTCAGCTGCACAAGTTGTTCAAGGTGGCATCAGAGCTGCATTAAATAAATTGAATGAACAGCCTGCACAGGTTGTCGAAACTTCAACATTTGTTTTGGATAATTACACAAATCAAAGTGTAGATTATGTCAAAGATTCATTATCTAATCATCAGCTATCAGCACAAATTGTAGGTGATGGTGAGATTGTTGTGGATCAATATCCAAAAGCACAAACTGAAGTCTCTTCAAAATCACGTGTTTTCTTACAGACAAATGGAACCAATATCACAATGCCATCGATGACTGGCTGGTCACGAAAGGAAGCAGAAGCTTTTGCGGCTATGGCCAATGTGGAGATTGAATTTAAAGGTGTTGGATCGATTTATAAACAAAGTGTTTCTAAAGGAACAAAACTCAAAGCCAATCAAAAAATAACAGTCACCGCTAAATAGGAACTTTTCAACAAAGTTCCTTTTTCATATTTTTAAAGAAATCATCATACAATACAATGGTGATAGAAACATGATTTTTTCAAAAATGATTCAGAAAATCAAAAGGGTCGATATTGTCATGAGCGTGATTGTTCTTTGTATTATTATCCGCCTTGGTTATAGTCAGCTTGTATCATATCAGGAGTTAAGTTTAAAGGCTACTGAATCATGGCAGCGAAGTTTCCCTATAGAGGCCTCACGTGGAAAAATCTATGATAGTCAAAATGAAGTGCTTGTAGACAATTTAACAACATCTTCATTGATTGTTGTTCCCAGTCAAATCCAAGATCCGATTCATACAGCCTATCAGCTCTCACGTATTTTAGAATGTGATGAAGACAAATTATTGGATAAACTACAAAAAAAGGTTTCTGTAGAAAGAATTCAACCAGAAGGCAGACAATTAGATGAAAATAAAGCTTACAGCATTGATCGTTTAAAATTACCGGGTGTTTATCTGGTTCAAGATACTAAACGTTACTATCCGCATAAGAATTATTTGGCCCAGACATTAGGCTTTGTGGGAATTGATAATCAGGGATTGGTTGGGTTGGAATTACAATATGATGATTATCTTTCAGGCCAAAATGGGAGCATTCATTATTATATGAATGCCAAAGGACAAAATTTAAATATATACCCAGCTGAATACGAATATCCAACAAATGGCATGGATATTGAATTAACCATTGATACACGTGTTCAAGATGTTGTGGAAAGAGAACTTAATAATGCATATGCAACTTATGATCCTGATTCTATTTTATGTCTCGCTATGGATCCAAGAAATGGAAAGATTTTAGCAATGAGCAGTAAACCAGACTTTGATCCGAATCGTTACCAGGAAGCAGATAGTGAAATCTACAATCGTAATTTACCCATTTGGAAATCTTATGAACCTGGTTCTACCTTTAAAATTATTACTTTCAGTAGTGCGTTAAATGAAAATCTCTTTGATATGGATAAGGATACTTATTACGATAAAGGATATGAACTTGTTGGAGGAGCACGTATCAAATCATGGAAAAAGGGAGGACATGGGTTACAGACATTTAGAGAAGTCTTGCAGAATTCATCCAATCCGGGTTTTGTGGAAATTGGAAGACGATTAGGGAAAGAACGTCTTTATCAGTATGTACAGGACTTTGGATTGACCGAAAAAACGGGTGTTGACATGATGGGGGAATCTTCAGGAATCATGTTTGACTATGATCAGTTTAATGAGGTTGAACAGGCAACTGTTGCTTTTGGGCAGGGAATTTCTGTAACACCGATACAATTGGTCAGAGCTGTTTGTGCTTGTGTCAATGGCGGCAAACTGTATCGGCCTTATATTGTCAATAAAATATATAATGCCAAAACCCATGAAGTTATCAGTGAAAAAGAGCCTCAATTAATTAGAGAGGTGATTTCAGAGGAAACATCTGCCAAAGTCAGAGATGCTTTAGAAGGTGTTGTGACGGATGGTGGAGGAAAAAATGCTTATATTGATGGTTATCGTATTGGTGGGAAAACAGGAACAGCACAACGTGCCATTAATGGCACATATGCTGGGAATGGTTATATTTTATCTTTTCTTGGTGTTGCACCTATTGATGATCCTCAAATTGTTCTTTATCTGGCTATGGATAATCCTAAAAAATGTGTACAATACGGTGGAACAACAGCAGCGCCTATTGCGAGAAAAATATTCATGGATGTCTTACCAGCATTGGGTGTGAAAAAAGTCACCCAACAAAGAGAGAAAGCTTATGTCTGGACTGATACGAAAACTTATGATGTCGAGAATTATATTGGTAAGAAGAAATCAGAAGTGAAAAATGAAAATTATGGATTTGAGTATTTAGGAGAAGGAGATTATGTGATTGATCAGCTGCCACGTGTTGGAGAACAGATAGAAGAAGGACAAAAGGTTAAGATTATGTTGGGAAATCAGCAGGATATTCGTTAAAACGTATAGGAGAAGTCAAAATTTATGGCTTCTCTTTTTGATAAAGAGAGAATCAAAAAATATTTGCTTACAGTATGACATGGATATGGTATAATTATATAATGGATTGGAGGAGAAACTGATGCACATTCAAGATCGTGAAATTAGACGTATTGTGGAAGATGAAAAAGAATATCGTTATGGGAGATTTATTGATATTCGTCAAGTTTTAGAACGTATGACAATCTCATATGATGAGAACAATCGCTGTTATCGTGTTAATGCCAGAATGTCTGTTCAGAATGATAAACTCGTGATTTCTATGAAAATTAGCGAGAATGGCGAAATTATACAATCACAGTGTAGTTGTGGCTTAAGGGGACGTTGTCGCCATATTGCAGCTATTTTGTTCTTTTTAAGAAAACTGGAAATCACTTCTTATCCTTATTTTTATGAAAAAGATCAACAACTTGATAGGCACCAGCAATTACAAAAAATTGAGCGTCAAAGACAGGAAAGAATACTTCATAAAAAGCAACAGGAATCAATAGATTTGATACATTTATATAAAGATCAGTTATTAAGAGAATCTTTAGTTCCACTGGTCTCTCAACAATATCAAATCAAAATTTTTGTACAACCTCAAAAAGAAAATCTTTTGATTTCTTGTAAGATTTTAACATTGACACAAAGCTATGTAATTAAAAATATAGAATCATTTTTACACGCTATTGAATTTCATGAAAACATTAACTACAGTAAGAATTTTGGATTTATTCATAGTATGGAAGCTTTTGATGAAGATTCACGTGATCTTATTGCTTTTATCAAAAAGTGTTTTTTAAAAAATCAGTTACTGCAATCAGGTATAATTAAAACACTGATTGTCAGTGAAGAACAGATAGATGATTTTTATGATTTAATGAGTATCTTACCATCATCATATTGTGATATTGCTTTTGATAAAAAAGAATATCAGATTCCACTTGATATTACTTTTAAAGAAGAAAGCTATGTCCTTGATTTTGCAGAATATCATGAATTTGAAAATGCAATGATGACATCCAAATATATTTATACTTTTCATGATGATGTATTTTATCGTTATATTTTTCATGCCCCTGAACAAGTTTTGACTTTTGTGAAAAAATGTATGGAAAGTCAGGGTGGTTTCTATATACCACAGGATGCATTAATGGACTTTTATAAATATGTTCTCTATGATTTAAATGACGATATCATTTTAAAGACAACACTTTTTGATGAATATCATCAGGAAGATATAATTAATCTTTATGCGGATATGACCAGTGATGATCAGATTTTTATACAGCTCGAATATATTTATGATGATCATATTTGTTATGGCTTTGATGAAAAAAATACACAAAAATCAAAAAGAGCTGATTTAGTAGAAGATTATTTACGTCCCTATATTGAAGATATTGATGAACATCTGATTTATTTGAAATACGATCATGATTTTTCTTATCAGTTCTTAAAAGAAAGTCTGCCCTATCTTTCTCATTACTGTCAGATTTTTGTCAGTGAATCCTTAAATAGCTTCTCTCAGGCGGCACCTGTGGATATTCGTGTCGGAGTTCATTTACAGCATGGTCTACTGTCTATTGATATTGAGAGTGTCCATGTTCAAAAAGAAGAACTGCTAGATTTGTTGAAGGCGTATAAGAAAAAAAGAAAGTTCTATAAGTTGAAAAATGGAAAAATTTTATCTTTAGAAAATCAGGAATTACAGGATTTAGATGCTTTAACGTCTTCATTATCATTGAAGATGCAAGATGTTGTTCAAGAACATATTCAGGTGCCAGCATATCGTTTGTTTGAATTGGATCATATGATGAATCAACCTTCTGCTCTCCGTTTTGAAAAAAGTGCTGAGTTTGAAAAATGGACGGATGATTTTAAAAAGACAGAACATGATTTTGAAGTACCTGAGGCTTATCAGCCTATTTTAAGAGACTATCAGAAAAAAGGATATCAATGGCTCAGATTAATGGAACATTATGGCTTTGGTGGTATTCTAGCTGATGATATGGGATTAGGAAAGACTTTACAGATGATTACATATTTTGAGAGTCTGAAAGATCAGGGTATACATCTGGTTGTTGCGCCAGCCAGCTTGATTTTAAATTGGCAGGATGAAATCAATAAATTTTCAAAGTCTTTGCGTGTTTTATGTGTTTATGGCGATAAAGAAGCACGTGAAAAGATGCTGGCTGATAAAGATTCTTATCATGTTTTGATTACTTCATATGATTATTTAAGAAGAGATATTGACATATATGAAAACTATTCTTTTCATACAGTTGTGATAGATGAAGCACAAAATATCAAGAATCCAAAAACAAGAAATGCCATATGTGTTAAACGTCTTCATGCAAAGCAACGTTTTGCTTTAACTGGAACACCTATTGAAAATTCATTGGTTGAGCTATGGTCTATTTTTGATTTTTTAATGCCTTATTATTTATATCATTATTCTTATTTCTTAGAACAATTTGAACGTCCGATTGTTAAAGAACATAATATTGAAAAGCAGGAACGTTTAAAGCAAATGATTACGCCATTTGTTTTAAGAAGAAATAAAAAAGATGTCTTAGAAGAATTGCCTGATAAGATTGAGCAGACGATTTATTTACGCTTTAGTGAAGAAGAAGAAAAGCTTTATCTTTCTAATCTTGTGCAAGTCAATAAAGCACTTCGTGAAAAATTGCAGATACAGCAGTTAGGACGTATTGATATTTTGGCAATGCTGACACGTCTAAGACAACTTTGTCAAGATCCACGTCTTTTATATCAAACAATTGAAACACCTTCTTCTAAGTTACAGGGATGTATGGAATTGATTCATTCCTTAAAAGAGAACAATAAGAAAATTTTATTATTTTCATCATTTACAAGTCTTCTTCATCTTATTGAAGAACAATGTATCAAAGAACATGTTTCTTATTATCTTTTAGATGGTTCAACCCCAAAAGAAAAACGTAAACAAATGGTTGATGCTTTTCAAAAAGATAAGACAACTTTATTTTTGATTTCCTTAAAAGCTGGTGGTTCTGGTTTGAATCTTACAAGTGCCCAAGCGGTTATTCATTATGACCCATGGTGGAATATGTCAGCAAAAAATCAGGCAACTGATCGTGCTCATCGTATTGGTCAACAGGAGACTGTTCAAGTCTTCTCTCTGATTATGAAAAATTCAATAGAAGAAAAGATTATGGAATTACAGGCTCAAAAGAAAAATTTGGCTGATACTTTTGTGGAAGGTAATGAAGGAAGCATCAGCACAATGAGTCTTGATGAAATGAAATCTTTATTTGAGATCTCATCATGAGATCTTTTTTTTGTGCAAAAAATGACCATTTTTGTGCAAAAAACGTGTAGAAATATGTCGAATTTTGTAGAAGAATATACAATATTTAGAACTAATATGCATTTGATTTTGCATAGGGCATATTCTTTGACATGTTTCTATTGTCTTTTCAATCAAAATGTATATTTCATTATTTAAAGGGGAGGGATGAAACATGAAAATTATCTATGATGAAAATGATAAAATGAATCATCATGAATTAAAACTTGTTTATCATCCCAAAAATAAAAAATTGGCTCAATTATTATTGAAACAATTTACTGAGAACTTAGGTGAAGTTGAATTATATGATGAGTTTCATAATAAATACTATATACCCATTTTAGCAATCTATTATTTTGAAATGGTTGATCATAAAATCTATGCCTATACGGAAAAAGATGTCTATCGCATTTATTGTGTCAAAATGGATCATTTAAGAGAGAAAGTTCAAGATTATGGATTTTATCAGATTAATGTACGGACACTTGTTAATATTAAACATGTCAAAAACTATAAAATACAAAGAGGGAGTCGGCGTAGAATTATTTTGGATAATGATGATATTTTAATTTCCAGTCGTCATTATAAACATGAATTTGATCGTTTAGAACGTGATTTAAAACAGGAAGAAATCAAGATATAAAAAAGAACGAAAGAAAGAATCTTTCGCCTTTTTCATGATGCATCATATATCAATATGATATGTAAGAAGCCAGGTTCTTTTAGGCTAAGTCACAATTCATATTCATATCTTCTATGAGGCTATGTGATTTTGCTGATGAGAAAAATCCCTTTCTATATATTTTTTAAGTTCATTTTCATACATATCTTCATAGGTGTTCTTTAAAGACAGTTTTATTATAACGAATAAAGAAGAAAACAGCGACTATAATTAAACAAAACAATAAAATATACAGATAAATTTACGAATTCGTCAAAAAAATGATGTAAAAAAAATGACAGTTTTGTCAAACTGTCTAAATATTTGTTATGATTCATCTAAATCCTTAATGCCATAAAACTCATCTTTTTTCTCGACGTTTTCACAAATATAATCCAAAGAAGCCTGATAAAAACGTGAAAAACGAATAAGCTTTGGAACAGAAGGTGTTCTTTGATCAGATTCATATTGAGAAACAATAGGCTTTGACATCTTTAATGCTTCAGCAACTTGTTTTTGAGATAAGCCTGCTTCTTTTCTTAATGTTTTTAATCTTTCACCAATACTCATACATTCACCACCTTTATGGTATTATACACTATGGATATTTGCTTTAGGAAAACTCATCGCAATTTGCAAATTTTTGACAAATAACCACAAATTTCCACAATTTGGCATAAAAATACCCAAAAACGGGCGAAAAGTGGACTGATTTCTTTTGGATATTTGACTACAATAAAAATATAAACATAATATAAAGGAGAGGAGAGTCTATGAATATTGTTGTATGTGATGACCATCTCGACTATTTGAACTTAATCAAAAGGAAAGTGGAAGAATGCTTTCATGAACCAGAGATGGAGTTACATGTTTATACTTATTCATCTATTCAGAACATGCTTGATAGTACGAGGGAGCGCTGCTATCAATTTGCATTTATTGAAATGAAAGTTGAAAATGACCGAGGAATTGAAGCGGCTTATAAGCTAAGAGAATTAAATCGTGCTTGTCAGGTTGTCTTTATCAGTGATCAATATATTCATATTCATGAAGCATTTGCAGTCAAAGCAAGGGAGTATATATTGAAGCCCATTAAGACACCAGAGTTTCAAAGTGTGATGGATTATCTGATGGACTGGTATCTGCATCAAAATGTAAAATTTGTGATTCCTATTAGAGAGTTGGGACGTAAACGAATTTTTAATGTCGATGAAATTAAATATTTTGAAACATACTATAATGATTTAGAAATTGTGACAGTGAATGATGAGCATTTTATGACACATGTGAAAAATCGTTATAAATTAAGACCGGTTTTAAGAACAAGGTGGTTTATGCAAGTCAATCAAAGTGTACTGGTGAATATGAAATGTATTGATTTTTTAACGGATCGTAATGTCATTTTAAAATCTAGGGAAGTTTTTCCAACAAGTCGTAAGACATTAATTCAAAATCATCTTTTGTATGAAGAATTTTTAAAAGAAATGGAAAAGAAAAAATAAAGAGTGGGGAGAAGTAAATTGAGAATTGCTATTGTAGATGATGAAGATTTTTATCTTCATGATGTAAGTTTAAAAATAGAAAAATTGAAACAGACAATTGAGGATTTACCTATTGAAGTAGATCTTTATTCTAAAGGAAAAGAATTTATTAAAGAATTTCAAAAACGTCCACATGATTTGATTTATCTGGATATTGAACTATCTGATATTAATGGTGTCAATTTAGCACATATGATTCATGAACGTAAAGCAACAGCGATGATTATCTTTACGACAGGTCATATGAGCTATATACATCAATCTTATGTTGTGAATGCTTTTCAGTATCTGACAAAACCATTAAAAGAGCCATTATTTTCTTATGAACTGAAAAGAGCTATTAAACAGTATCAGTATATGAACAAAGCCTTTGCCTTTCCAACATCACAAGGGCGCATTGTTTTTCGCTTGTCTGAAGTTATATTTTTAGAAACAGCATATAAGAGTTATAAGATCCATACAACAAGAGGTGTTTACTATGGTTCATTAAAAGCAGTGAATAATCTGAGAAAAGCACTTCTTGAATACAACTTTGTCAAAATACAAAGAAGCTTTATTATTAACATGGATCATATTGTCAAAACAGACAATATTCTTGTTTATATGTCAGATGATAGTATTTTAATCGTTTCAAAAAAACGCTATAAAGAATTTAAGAAAAGATTCTATAAATATTTAGAAGAGAAAAAATAAGACTGTTTTTGTTGCAGTCTTATTTTTATTTCTCTAGTATCACTCTTAATATCACTTCGTTATCAGTAGTATCATATTTGATATCACCATGATAACGTTTTGTAATGGTTTCTATTTGTTTGAATGCTAAATCATGATGAGAAGATTGATTGTGAACATGGAAACGAGAATGTTGTTTATCAATAGGATGAGATATATGAAGAATGATATGTGTCTGTTTGCTTTGTAATGTTAAACGAATATATTTCTCACCACTTATCTGCTTTAGTTCTTCTATAGCTTTATCTAAAGCTAAATCAATAATCAAAACTAAATTATCCAGATCAATATTTCCAAAATGCAATAATTTAGATATTTCCTCATCATAACGAATACCATTTTCTTTCATAATAGACATCTTTTCCTGAATAATACCATCAAGAGAATCAATACCACTATGATTTAAAGCATTATATTCCTCAACAACACTTTGAATCGTTTTTGATAAATAGTCTTGTGCTTTTTCATATTCCTGATCACTAATATGTGATTGTGTGATAGCTAAAATATTAACAAGATCATGATTAACCTTTTTGATTTCCTCTTGTCTCTTCGCTCTTTGTTCATTAAAACTCTTCTCTTTCTTCATATTCTGTATAATGGCTTCTTGTGAATATTTCTCAGCTTCATACTTTGCTTGCATCCTATCAAAACATATTAACGCTACAATACTAATCACAACTGTGAAGATGTATGTACGACCAATGGCCACAGTACGGAATAATACTGGATTTTTGATAATAAAAGTTAGAGTAAAATACACAAAAATACTAATACTTAAAAATTTAAAAAGTTTAATATGAAAAGGCGATTTATTTTTAAAATAAAAGATAAAAATAGTATACACAATATAATTTGCGATTGTATGGGCTAAAGTATTGTATGCTAATGATGTTCTCTTAAAAAATATGAGAGTTGTTGTATTTAACATCCATAAGAAAAATATTATAACTATTATTTGTACCATTAAAGTGAAGAAATAATAGAGCAAAATTTTAATAAAAAGACTAACCTTGGTAGTTTGAGAAAAAGATAGAATAATAAAAAGTAATATTGTAATTATAATACACGCAAAAAAATATATTACAGTATCTTGGATAAATAGGATACTTAAAAACATAATTATATATAGTATATATCGTATCTTTTTGATGCTGTTATGATAAATATGTGAAAACGAATTTTTTAAGTAGAAATCTAACAATAAAATATCTGAAATAACCATAAATATTTTACATAAAATATTTAATAGAATATCCATAATTTACATCTCCTTATCAATATAATTAAAATATTTTTCTTTAAATTCTTTACGAACACGTTTTGTTAATGGAAGAATATCATCATTACTCATAATGATATGATCAAAATGAAATGAACGAACAAATTTAAAATTAATAATCAGACTCCGATTTAATGGAAAAAATTGATAATCTAATAACTGCTGTTTTGCTTTTGTGATAGTTTTAACGCTTCCAAAATAATGATGATTAACTGTTTTTAACTTATATTTTCCATAACTAGTTTCAAGATAGATAATTTGATTAGTCTTGATATAAACTTTACCTTCAGTTGTAGAAAATAATATCGTGCGATTCAATTGTTTATAGACTTGAAAAGCATGTTGAAGCTCCTTCATAAAAAGTTCATTATCAATAGGTTTATCAATAAATAAATCTGCCCCTAACCACATGGATTCAGGATAATACTGATGATAAGCCGTAATGAATATAAAAATACAGTTGGCTTTCATGATTTTAATCTTCTTAGCAATGTCAATGCCACTACATTGTTCATTGAGTTTAATATCCAAGAAAACAAGATCATAGGGTTCTCGTTGAAATTGATTCAATAATTCTTGACCACAGGTGTATTCATCAATGATATTGAATTCATTTTTTTGAAGCTCAAATTGCCTAATCCTTTCTGAAATATTTTGAACATAAAAAAGTTCATTGTCACATATTGCGATTCGCATAATTATTACCTCCTTTTGACATATATCTACATTATATGACAAAGTTTTTTATATCAAAAAAAGTTATCCAAGTGTGCATTTTTATAGCACAAATATGCACAAATTTTATATCTAGGATAACTTTTTTGAATCTTTTGCTACACTAATGACAAAGGAGGTGAGAGGGATGAAAATGCAAAAGAAAATTGTAGCATTGGGAATAAGTTTACTTGTTTTAGGTGGTACAGTCTCTTCGACCATGGCATACGTCTATAAACAAGGGACAGAATATCAGACAGTCACACACAAAGATATTCCGGCCTGGGGAGATGCGCATTTTGATACAACTTATGGCAGCAAAAAGACGAAGACAAGTCAGATAGGTACTTTTAAGAAAACTAAGGGAGATGCTGCTTTAGGGAATTATGCAGCATTAATAACCGGATCTAAAAAAGCTGCATCAGATATTGAGGGGATACCATTGAACTATGCGATTTTGATAAGTGAATATGGTTGTACTAAAGGTACGGTTTATTTTACTTTGGTCTCTTCACATATATTTGAACCAAGTAACACATGTGATGTAACTTTGAAGTTTAGTGCTGATGATTTATTGTAACAAAAAACCTAGTTGAGTTAATTTCTCAACTAGGCCTTTTTAGTTATAATGACTTCCTTGATACGTCGATCTTGAATTTGCGTAATGTGGAAGGTGATGTTGTCAATTTGAATTGTTTTAGTTGTTCCGTCTTTTGGAATGGAACGGAGATGACTGTAAATGTAGCCACCAATTGTGTTATAGTCTTCATCCTCGGGGAATTTAATATCTAAAGCTTCTGATAATTCTTCGATATCAGTATTTCCTTTGACTCTCCATTGTAGTTCGTTAATCTGTTGGATGTCAGGATGTTCACGTGAATCATGTTCATCATAGATATTACCAAAGATTTCTTCAACTAAATCTTCTAATGTAATAATACCACTTATACCTCCAAATTCATCAATGGCTATCGCGAAATGTATGTTTTTGTTTTGCATATCAGCAAATAAATCATCAGCTCTCATTGAATCTGGAATAAAGTATGGTTTTGCCAGAATTTCTTCAAAAGGTTTCTTTTTGGTTTGAAGATTTAACAAATAATCTCTCACATGTAATACACCGATAATGTTGTCTTCATCATGTGAGTAGACAGGATATCGTGATAAACCTGTATTTTGAATGATTTGAATAATTTCTTCTTGTGAAGCATGTGCAGAGATACTAACGATATCTACAGAAGGTGTCATGATTTCAGAAATATCAGTGTCATTGAAGTCAAAGATATTTTGTAACCATTCACTTTCATCTTCATCCAATACTCCACGTTTTTCACCAAGTTCAATCATTGTCAAAATTTCTTCTTCTGTAATACTATCTTCTTCAGCTTCAGTTTTTAAATGCAAAAGTTTTAAGACGGTATTTGTTGAAAAAGATAGGAATTTGACAACAGGATTCATGATTTTAGCAATCAATAATACTGTTCCACATGAGATTTTAGAAACTTCATATGGTTTTTGCATGGCAATTCTTTTAGGAACAAGTTCACCAAAAATCAATGTAAAATAAGATAAGATAATTGTGATGATAATAACTGATAAAGTTCCTAGAACACTTAATGGGATGCTTGTAATCTTTAAATCATAATAAACCCATTGAACCAGATATTCAGAGAAGTTATCTGCCGCAAAGGCACTTCCTAAAAATCCTGCCAAAGTGATACCAATTTGAATGGTTGATAGGAAACCAGAAGGTTCCTGTAAAAGGATTAATAATCGTTTTGCGGTCTTTTCACCATTTTCAGCATTTTTTTCTAACTGTGTCTTATTAAGAGATAACACAGCAATTTCAGTAGCCGCAAAAAAAGCGTTTAATAAAATTAAAATAACTTGCAATAACAATTGCGAGGGTATAGAGTCCATAACTTCACTCTCCTTTATTTTTGGCTCTATATGTGTGATATAAAAAAAGACAAATACCACAACATTGTAATAAAAGTCTCGTTATTTCATATATAAAACCGGCTAATAAATTTAGCGTGATGTCGATTATATAACATCATTTTCTGATGCTAACTACTCCCTTTTATAGCTCTTATTTTATCATATTGAACGTAACTGTCAATATTGTTATGATAAGAGAAGAGGAAAAGGAGTGTTGTGATATATGAAACTTCAACTTTTGGAATATATTGATCAAAACTTGCCAGAGGGGTTTACACCCTATTCTATTTATCAGATTTTCGTTTGTAATCAGGAAGTAGGACGTTTGACTTTTCGTGAGGGTACGCTAGAGGAACATTACTATGATGGTCATATTGGTTATCATATTGAAGAAGAATATCGTGGGCATCACTATGCCTATCAGGCGTGTTTACTCTTACAACAACATTTACAGTTTCATCAAGTTATTTTAACTTGTGATCCACAGAATTTAGCTTCTTTGCGTACGATTCAAAAACTGGGAGCCAGATATTTAGAAACCAAAACAATCCCATCTTCACAACGTCGTTTTTTCGCAAAAGATGAAAAGGAGAAGATGATTTTTATTTGGGAAATATAAATGTTTTGACAAAGAGTGAAGAGATTGTTTATCAAAATGAATTTAGATATAATAAAATCAAGGAGGTCTTGTGATGAAGTTTGTACATATTGCTGATTTACATCTAGGAAAAGTCATTCATCAGTATTCATTGTTGGAAGTACAGCGAGAATTGTTAATGGAATTGCTGACTTATATGGATGAACAGGATATTCGTCTTTTAGTGATTGCTGGAGATGTTTATGATCGTTTAATTCCAAGTCAGGAAGCTGTGAATCTGCTGGATGATTTTTTGAGTCAGGCGTTATTAAAATATCATATTCAGGTTTTGATGATTAGTGGGAATCATGATAGTAAGGATCGTTTACATTTTGCCAGTTCCATTTTATCGGAAAATGGATTACATATTGAAACATATTTGAAAAAGGAAATGGCCTATGTTGAATATGACAATGTCAGATTCTATTTGTTGCCTTTTGTGAAACCTTCACAGGTGAAAATGCTTTATCCTGATTGTGAGGTTCAAAGCTATCAGGAGGCATTAGATTATTATTTATCACAACAGAGTCTTGACAAACATTATCAAAATATTCTGATTACACATCAGTTTGTTGGTCGTGCCAGTATTACCAGTGAATCAGAAGTGCCTTTAAGTGTTGGCGGTAGTGAAATCATCGATGCATCACTTTTTGATGATTTTGATTATGTCGCTTTAGGACATCTTCATGCGCCACAAAAGGTGGGTCGTGAAACGGTTCGTTATAGTGGCTCTTTAATGTGCTATTCTTTTGATGAAGTGAATCAGGATAAATCTATTGTGATTGTCGATACAGATGGGATGGTTATCACTACACATCATTTACATCCACACCAGACTTTAAAGAAATATCAGGGGACTTTTGCACAATTTATGCAAGAGGATTTTATTGATAAGAAAGATGATTTTTTAGCTTTTGAACTTTTAGATGAAAATATTGTACCCCATGCAATAGAACAACTACGTGTTTTATATCCATATCTTTTACAAATTACGTATCAGTTCTTAATGAAAAACAATCAACATAATACAACTCGTTCTTATCAGACGATTGAACAGATGGATACCTTATCTTTATTCCAGCAATTTTATCAGGATGTCAAAAATCAGCAGTTAAATCCATCACAGTTAGAAATTGTTCAATCTTTATTGGAGAAAGCAGGTGAAGCATGTGAGGATTCTTAAATTAACAATGAGTGCCTTTATGACCTATAAAGACCAAACAACAATTGATTTTGAAGAGTTAGGTGATCATGGTTTGTATTTGATTAGTGGTCCAACGGGTTCAGGAAAAACGACACTCTTTGATGCCATTACGTTTGCCTTATATGGAGAAGCGAGTGGCAGTCATCGTCAGGCATCTTATTTTCGTAGTGATTTTGCAGATGACAAGGATGAGACTTACGTAGAGCTTACATTTGAATTACATCAGCATATTTATACAATCAAGCGTTCTCCTACTTATTATCGTGCTAATTATAAAACACCAAAAAGTGCCAATGCTTATTTGGATGATGGTGAAAAAATCATTGAAGGTGTTAAAGAAGTCAATGCTTATATCAAAGAATTGTTAGGAGTTGATGCACGTCAGTTCAAACAGATTGTGATGATTGCACAAGGGGAGTTTACAAAACTGATTTATGCCAGCAGTGAAGAAAGAGAACGTGTATTACGACATGTTTTTCATAGTGAATCAATGGTTGTTTTTGAAAAACTGTTAAAAGAAGAAGCTAAGAAGTATAAAGATCAGTATTATTTATCATCACAGGATTTAATGTCTCGTTTTCAAATGTTACAGCTTGATGAGCAGTTTATGTCAGCACATCAAAAAGATTTTCATCCTGTCTATTTATCAGAGGCTCAGCTGGAAAATCAAAAAATGAACCTACAACAACAGGACAATGAAAAGACATATCAGCATGATAAGGATGCTTATGATTTATTTTCAAAGTCTTATTATCAAAAAGAAAAACAGAATCAGGAATTAATGGAATATCAGCAAGTTTGTGAACAATTTCAACTGTTACAACAAAAAGATTTAGCTATGAAATCTTTAAAGAAAGATCTTGATTATGTCAATATCATTAGAGATCATCAATCATTGATTGATCACTATCATCACTCAAAAGAACAATTTCAACAAAATCAACAACAAAGAGATAAAGTGACAGCATTACTCAAGGAATCACAAAATCAGTTTCAACAATTACAGGATGAATATCAACAGTTAGATACTTATAAAAAGCAAAAAGATGCTTTGCTTGTTGAGATGGAAAATACCAAACAGGCACTTGAAAAATTTCAAACTTATCAAAAACTTCAACAACAATCCAAAAAAGAACAAAAACACTATCAGGATTTAAAAAAACAGGAAACAGAATTGAAAGAACGTCACCAGAAATTAGATAATCGCATGCAGCGTGATCAGGAAAATGTCAATCGTTTACCGGTTTTAGAATTAGAGTTAGAACAAAATGAAAAGCATGTTAAAGAAATTAATCAAAAAAGAGTCATGATTCATGAGTTGAGTCAATTTTATGATGAATGGAAATCTTTACAGGATCATCATTATGATTTATCAGTGACATATCAAAAAGAACATCAGCATTATGAAGAACTGTTGTCACAATATCGTCATGAAGATGAAATGTTTCGTCGTCAGCAGGCTGGTATTTTAGCGTTAAATCTTAAAGAAAATGAACCTTGCCCTGTTTGTGGTTCAACACATCATCCCAAGTTAGCTAAACTGGAAACTTCGGTTTTATCTTCTCATGAACTTGAGAAACTAGCCAAAAAAGTTGAAGCAGCGAATCGTGTGCAGGAAGATGCTTATCATGATGTTTTGAATCAAAAAGAACAGGTACAACAGATGCAGACACGCATTGATATGTTGAAAAAACAATTGGATATTCAAGATGAATTATCTAAGGAAGTGTTTATTCGTCTGTTGTCAGATATTGTTCAAGTGATTAGTCATCAGGAAAAAACATATCAGAAAAAGTATAATGATGTTGTATATCTAAAAAAGATTCAAAAAGGCTTAAAGCAGGATGAAGTTTTGTTGAAGCAACAACAAGAAGAATTAGAGACTATACAAAAAGAGCTGACTGATAAAGAAAAACAATTGTCTTTGATACACCAACAAGCTAGTCAGCTTGAAAGTGAATATCATTTTGAGAAACAAGAAGATATGGCTTCTTTATTGAAACAACAACAAAATCAGTTCCAGCAGTTACAGACACATATTCAACAGCTTGAACAGCAATATCAGCAGTGTCAAAAAGATATTTCTGTTTATACACATCAATTGCATGATTTCAATGAACAACATCTTCATCTCCAACAACAATGGACTCAATACCAGCAAGATTATCAGCATTTTATAGAGGAGTTCTTTGATTCAAAGGAACAATATCATCATTATCGTGATCAAATGAAAGATATTTTAGCAAGAGAGAAAGAATATCAGGATTATCTGATTCAAAAAGAAGCTTTGAAAAAGCGTCAAGAGACACTTTATGAAAAAACAAAGGATTATCAGATGAGTGATTTATCTCAAGAAAAAAAACAATTAGAAGAATTGGCACAAAAGCGAGATTTATCTTATAATCAATATCTGGAAAGTTTACATATTTATCAACAAAATCAGGTATTACTAGAACGTTTGGAAGATGATTATCATGTCAATCAGGATATTTTTGAAAAATATACACTATACCAGGATTTATATGATCAGGCTTCTGGTAAAAATACTTTGCGTATGTCTTTTGAAAGATATGTTTTATCAGCTTATTTTGAACAGATTTTAGAATTTGCCAATGTGGAACTGTTGAAGATGAGTCAAGGTCGTTTTGCTTTGTATCGTAAAAAAGATGTCAAAGGTGCCAAACAGCAAGGACTGGATTTATGTGTATTAGATTATGAAACAGGTGTGATGCGAGATATTCAGTCATTATCAGGTGGTGAATCTTTTAAGGCAGCTTTAGCTTTGGCTTTAGGTTTATCTTCTATGATTCAAAATTATGCCGGTGGTATTGAACTGAATACATTATTTATTGATGAAGGCTTTGGAACATTGGATCATGAATCTATTGATCAGGCTTTGTCTGTTTTAATGGATTTAAAAAATGATCATAAGACAATAGGTATTATTTCTCATGTTGATGAATTAAAAGAAAGAATTGGAACTCAGATTGTTGTTGAAAAAGGAAATCAGGGAAGTTCTTTACATATTGAACGAGAGTAGGTGACCATATGTTGACATACAAATATCATCGCATGAGCACAAAAGTTTCTGGCTTTGGAATTACAGAATATCATTTTGAAAATATACATGAGATTATTGATAAATATGCTAGCGAAGGATGGCGTTATGTGGGATGGATTTCTGTGAAGCAAAGAGGAAACAGATATATTGAAGATATTGATCTGATCTTTGAAAAAGAAAAAATAGAGTCATAATTGCTTTTTAGGAAATTTCTTGTATAATAGTAAGGTAAATATTAAAGAAGGGGTATAGAGAAATGGCAAATAAAGTAAAAAATGATGCGATAACATCAAGAGATGAAGACTTTGCGAAATGGTATACAGATGTCTGCCGTAAAGCAGAGTTAATGGATTATTCAAGTGTCAAAGGGTTTATCATTTACCGTCCTTATGGATATGCTTTATGGGAAATGATTCAAGCCTATATGGACAAAAAATTTAAAGAAACAGGACATGAAAATGTTTATATGCCGATGTTAATCCCTGAATCATTATTAAAGAAAGAAGCTGATCACGTGGAAGGATTTGCGCCTGAGTGTGCAGTTGTTACACGTGGTGGTTATGATGAATTGGAAGAAAATTTGTTGATTCGTCCAACTTCAGAAACATTGTTCTGTGAACATTATGCTAAGATTGTGAATTCTTATCGTGATCTTCCTAAATTATATAATCAATGGTGTAGCGTTGTTCGTTGGGAGAAAACAACAAGACCATTCTTAAGAGGTTCAGAATTCTTATGGCAAGAAGGTCATACAATTCATGCAACTGCTCAGGAAGCTAAAGAAGAAACAATGCGTATGTTGGATATTTATGAAACAACAGCAAGAGAGCTACTTGCAATACCAATGGTTACTGGTAGAAAGACAGAAAGAGAAAAATTTGCTGGAGCAGAAGAAACTTATACAATTGAAGCATTAATGCATGATGGAAAAGCACTTCAATCAGGAACATCTCATTATTTTGGAGATGGTTTTGCGAAAGCTTTTGGTATTCAATTTTTGGATAAAGATAACAAATTGAAACATGTTTATCAGACATCTTGGGGTGTTTCTACAAGATTGTTAGGAGCAATCATTATGGTTCATGGTGATGACAATGGATTGGTTTTACCTCCTAGAGTAGCACCAACACAAGTGATGATTATTCCTATACAACAACAAAAAGAAGGAATTTTGGACAAAGCTTATGAACTTCAAAAACAATTACAGGATTATGGTATTCGCGTGAAAGTTGATGCGAGTGATAAATCACCTGGATGGAAATTCTCTGAAGCTGAAATGCGCGGAATCCCTTTACGTTTAGAAATTGGTCCAAGAGATTTACAAAATGGACAATGTGTTGTGGCTAAACGTGTGAATGGGGAAAAACTGACATTCGCTATTGATGAAACATTACCAGAAAAACTGGCAACTTTATTGGATGAAGTTCATGAAGATATGTATCAAAAAGCATTGCAGTTTAGAAATGAACATATCACAAATGTGACAACATACGATGAATTTAAAGAAGTTTTAAATTCAAAAGGTGGTTATGTCAAAATGCCTTGGTGTGGAGACGAAGCTTGTGAAGTTAAGATTAAAGAAGATACAGCTGCAACATCACGTTGTATTGATACTAGCATACAGGCTGAAGGTGTATGTCCAATTTGTGGTAAGAAAGCTAAACATATTGTTTATTTCGCAAGAGCCTATTAATAAGATCAATAAAGCTTGAGATATGAAATCTCAAGTTTTTTTTTGTGATTGAAATATGCTTTAAGCAAATATTGTGTTATAATATATATGGAAATTGTATCATAAAAAAGAAATTCCTCTTCTTTTTGCGTATATATAAAGTGAGGAGGATATTTTTATGATCGATTTTGACAATCTGTTTGATGTGCGCATTAAACATTATTTTCATCACTATACTCATCTTGCCGACTTACTCAATGTCATCCTCTTTGATGGTCTTCCTCTTATCAAGGACAATGATATCCACAATCTTGATGCTAGTCTTGCGACAGTCGATTTGTCTCATCAAAAGACTATCTTACGCTATAGGGATAACTTTGTTTTGATTAAAGTCCATGGTGTCGTCTGTCTTATTGGTTTGGAACATCAGTCCTATGTTGACAAGTCCATGTTTCAAAGAGTCATGGAATATGACTATCTCAGTTATCTCAAGCAGTTCTATGATTATCAGAACTGTCAGGATCAAAAAATCAAGGGCATCATGACTTTGGTCTTCTACTATGGCGAAAGAAAATGGAAAGCGCCAAGAAACTATCAGCAGATGATGGGAGATATGCCGGATTGTTTAAAGTCCTATTTCAATGTTCATTTCTATCCCTTGATAGAAATTGTCAATCTAGATGAAAATCAATTTCAAAACAAGGACAATCAGGATCTCATTAAAGGATTGAAAATGCTTTATAGCAAAAGAGGGACATAGAAAAGTTTAAAGGTTAGTCATGAGGTGGCATGTATTTTAGGCGCATTAACACATAATGAAGAGATTTATCAAATGATAGAAAAGGAAAAAGGAGAAACCGATATGAGTGAATATGTATTAAAAATTAGCCAAGACGCTAAACAGAAAGGAAGAAAGGAAGGAAAAAGTGAAGGTATTATCGCAACGCTCATGAAACAACTGACACAAAAACTAGGACAGTTGTCTAATGAAACAATTCAGCAGATTCAATCAAGCAATACCCAACAGCTTGATAATCTGACAATACATATCTTTGATATTGAAAATGAAGATGATATTGTAAAAATTTTAGAATTTCAAAAATAGAATATATAAATAAAAATCTATGAATTATGATACACACGTGTTTCTGTGTATCTCAAATTATAGATTTTTCTTTATTGTTTAATATTCACTTTTAAAAGGTGTATTAGACTAGCAGCTTGATAAACATCTATTATAGCACCTTGAATGTCTTGTTGAGAAATGATGATACCTTCAATTTGACATGTAGATAAATCAATAGAATTTAAAGGAGCATGTAGAAATTCACATTGAGAGAGTTGACATTCATCAAATGTTGTTTTATTCATTTTATTTTCTATAAAACTGGCATTTTGTAAAGAACAGTTTTCAAAATGTACAGTCTTGTTTTTCATAAAGCTAAAATTTGCAAATTGACATATGCAATGAGAAAGAGTCACTGTATCAAAAAGGGATTCAGAAAAATCAGTGCCCATTAATTTACAATGGCGAAATTGAACTCTTCTCAAAAGTGTCTGATTGATTTTGAGATTAGAAAAATCACAATGAGAAAAAATAACATCGACAAAGAAACTATTTTCAAATTGAGCATCTTGAAAATCAATGTGTTCAAATTGACAGTTTTGGATGTCTTTATGGTCATAGATCATTTTCGCAAGTTTATCGTTTTGATAAAGATGATTTTGGATTTCATCTTCTTGAAAATCGTTTTGAATAGACATAAATAAGACTCCTTTATTCTAAAATAGGAAAATTATATTCATCGAGCAGTTCATTGATTCTTTGAATATCATAATGATGATTCATTCCAAAAATGATTAAAGCATCTCTTTTGATTTTAGGATAAAGATTTTGATTTTTGGATAGTGTTAATAAAATATTGGTTTCATGTAAATCTAATTGTAAGGCAATGGCGATTTGTAAGACTTTATCCTTTTTGGGAAGACGTGTTCCATTTAAAATCTGATAGGCATAAGTTCTTTCTAAATATGTTTTTTTGATTAGCTCTGATTTTGATATATGATGTGTTTCTAATAACATGGAAAGATAATCTAAAAAAGTGATATCAGGTATTTTTTGGAAAAGTTCCTGAAATGAAAGATGTTGATTTTGATTTAAAATATTTAATAATTCAGTTGTTGTCATGTATATCACCGCAAATATGATATAATAGAAAAAAATGAAAAGCAAGAGGTTAAATATTGTGAGTCTGGAAATCTATCAAACAATAGACATATTCAAAGAAACTGAAAATAAAAAGATTGAACTGGTAAAAAGTGAATTAGATCAGTTGCTTTATATTCAAAAAACTTTATATCATGTCCGTAGTGATGTTTATCGTGAACTTCAAAAATTAGCTATAACAGGTATTCCTCGCATTCATGAAATCAAGCAATTGGAAGATCGATGTATCATCATTGAAAGCTATATTAATGCACCGACTTTAGATGTTTATATTTTGAATCATGAATTAACACATTTACAAGTCAATGATATTATGGAGCAATTATGGCAGATTTTAAGTGTTTTGCATCAGCATCAACTGGTTCATCGTGATTTAAAACCAGAAAATATCTTCTATGATGGTAAACAGGTGACACTCTTTGATTTTGATATTGCCCGTTTTGTACAACAAAAACAAAATCAAGATACGCAGTTGTTAGGCAGTTATGGCTATGCGGCACCTGAACAGTATGGTTTTGGTCAATCTGATGCCAGAACGGATATTTATGCTTTGGGAGTTTTGTGGAATGTTATGTTAACAGGTCAACATCCTCAACAACAATTGTATCAGGGATATGAAACAAAGTTGATTCAAAAAGCTACTCATATGGATCCTCAGCAGAGATATCAGCATGTTGAAGAGATGCGTGATGACTTTCATCATCAAAAGTGTCAAAAATGGACATTAGTTGGATTTCGTGGTGATTCATGGTTAGTCAAGATGATAGCTGCATTTCTTTATCTGTTTTTGATGATCATGTTGGTGACCACACCAATAGATCAGGTTCTTTTGGGAAGTGGGATGGATATCTTTTATAAGATTATGATTTTTGGTTTTATCATGATTATTGTGTTTTTTGCAGGAAATTACAGAAATCTTCATGAGAGATGCATAGGCTATCATTCGTCGTTTGTCGTATGGCGTTTATTAGGTATTGCTTTGAGTTGTATTCTTGTTTTGTTTGCCTGGATATTATTTTTTAGCTTGTTATATGGCATTATCGAAACATTACATATGTTCCCTTGACTTTGTGTGCTTGGCGCATACCAAATATAACTGGAAATATGAAATAATCAGTTATGGAGGTATCAATATGAAAGGGAAAAATATGTTTTTAGTTATATCCTTTATTTTAGGAGTTTGTTATTGTGTGTACTTATTTGTTTATTTTTTAGGTGGTATGAGTTCATCAGATGGTATGGAAAGTGCCGGTGCTGCGATTGCGTCAGTACTTGTCATGCCACATCTGATTTGTACTGTTTTGGCAACACTTTTTAATGGTTTGGGATGTTTCCTCAACAAACGTGGTTTTGCTTTAACGGGAGGTATTTTGTATATCATTGCGATGGTAATGATGCCAATTTATTTCATGTTTGTCATTATTCAAGCTATTTTATCTTTTATTGGATTTGCGAAAATGAAAGGACATGAATCTCATGCTTAAGAAATTGGGGATTGTGCTGATGGCTTTGTTACTGATGACGAGCTTATCAGGATGTTCGCAGACAGAGGAAATCAATGAAGTTAAAGAATATGGTGTTGGAGAAACAGCCATTTATGATGAAGTGGCTTATACAGTGACACATATTGAAAAAAGTCAGGGTAGTGAGTATAATCAGCCTGGTGAAGGGAAAGAATATGTGATTGTAAGTGTCAAGATTGAAAATCAGAGTGATGAAACAAAGGATTATAATGAACTTTATTTTAAGATTTTAAATGAACAGGGACAGGTTGATGATGTGGCTATAACTTTACTTGATCAAGATCAGAATTTAGGGAGTGGAGATTTGATAGCTGGTGGCTGAAAAGAAGGAACATTAACTTATCTGGTTAATCAGGATGAGGAATTAAAGCTTTATTTGTATGCTGATATTTTCTTGGAAGAACCTACAGTTATTTTTTCATTAACATAAACAAGAACTATGGAATGTATCGATTTCATAGTTCTTCTTTTTTTTATCTATTTGTGATAGAATATGAGTCAAATGAGGTGACGATATGCAAAAAAGAATTGCTTTGATTAATGATATGACAGGCTTTGGAAGATGTGCTATTGCGGCGATGGCTCCGATTATTTCAGCTATGAAAATTCAAACAGTGCCAATTCCAACAGCGATTTTATCAACACATACACAATTTCCTATTTATTATTTTGATGATTATACATCAAGAATGCCTGATTATATTCAAACATATAAAGATTTGCATTTGCATTTTGATGCGATTGCGACAGGTTTTTTGGGTTCAAAAGAACAAGTTGATATTGTGATTGATTTTATTCGTACTTTTAAAAAAGAAAAGACATTTGTTCTGGTGGATCCTGTTATGGGAGATCATGGAAAACTTTATACAACTTATACGCCAGAAATGTGTGAAAAGATGAAAGAGTTAGTCCAATATGCCGATGTGATGACACCAAACTTAACTGAGTTGGTTACTTTGGTTGATGAGCCTTATCCTTCACAATTACCAACATTTGAAAAGTTGAGTGAAATGTGTGAGAAGCTTGCTAAACAGGGACCACAACATATTGTGGTGACAGGAATACCATTTAATGATAAGCAAATTCTTAATTTTATTTATAATACAGGAGAAGATTATCAGATTGTGATGGTTGATCGTATTGGTAAAGATCGTTGTGGTACAGGTGATGTGATTGCTGGGGTTATTGCCGGTAGTTATTTAAATGGATTGAGTTTTTATGAAAGTGTCAAAAAGGCAACAAAGTTTGCTTCACAATGTATTAGCTATTGTGAAGAACAGCATGTACCTCATCATTATGGTTTATGCTTTGAAGAATTTTTATATCAGTTAGGAGAAGATTTATGATTTTATATACAGTTGTAGGAAATGGGTACAAAGATTTGAGCCAGTTAGAAAGTTTAGAAGATGTTCATGTTTATGTCAATTTAACGAATCGTTGTCCTTGTGCCTGTACATTTTGTTTAAGACAGACAAAAACTATGGAAGAAGGACATAGTCTTTGGTTAAAGGAAGAACCTTCAGTGGATGAAGTCATTCAAGAGTTTCAAAAATATGATTTGGATGATTTTGCAGAAGTTGTTTTTTGTGGCTTTGGAGAACCATTAGAAAGAGTTGATGATGTTGTTCAAATTGCCGGCATCCTCAAACATTTTCGTCGTGATTTGCCAATTCGCATCAATACCAATGGCTTAGGAAATTTGATTCATGAACGTGATATTACACCACAATTAAAGGGTCGCATTGATGTTGTATCTATCAGTTTAAATGCTCCTGATGCCAACGAATATTATGAATTAACACGTAGTCGTTTTGGTGTGCAATCATTTGAGGCTATGTTAGATTTTGCACGATTGTGTCGTCCATATGTTCCTCAAGTTGTGATGAGTGTTGTGGATATCATTGGGGAAGAGAAAATCAAAAAATGTCAAAAAATTTGTGATGATCTGGGTGTGACATTACGTGTCCGTCCATTTGAAGAATAGGAGATAAGAATATGTTATATATGACAAGAGAAGAACGTCAGATTAAATTAGAAAAGATGAGCAATACCAGAGATCTTGGTGGCTATGAAACACAGAGTGGTCTTTATAGTCGCGCTCATAAGTACATTAGAGCAGCTGCTCCTACTTATGCAACTGCAAAAGATATTCAGACTTTAAAAGATTATGGTGTCAAAGTGGTCGTTGATTTGCGTAGTGATTTTGAAAAAGAATGTCAACCTAATCCTTTTGCTAAGGAAGAAGGAATTGATTATTATGAAGTCAATTTGTTTGATTCAACCAAAGCTGCTATTGTGCCAGAAGAAGTCAAGACATATAAGGATTTAGGTGGTGTCTATATTTATATGTTGGAAGGTATGAAACATAAATTTAAGGAATTGTTTGATATTTTTGTAAAGTATCCTTATGAAGGTGTGATGTTTCATTGTTCAGCTGGAAAAGATCGTACAGGAGTGACAGCAGCATTATTGCTGGATTTAATTGGTTGTCATGAATATGATATTGTCAAAGATTATAGTGAATCTTATGAAAATAATCTTGATATTAATGCATCTTTGGCTGAAATGATGGGAAATGAAGAAGCTAAACAATATCTCAAATCATCTCCACGTTATATGATGGAATTATTGGATTATTTAAGAGAACATTATGGAAGTGCCAAGGAATATTTGTTAGAAATTGGTATAAAAGCAGAAGAAATTGATCAATTAATTGAAAATTTTACAATTTAAAAAAGAAAAATGACCTCTAAAATGCGTATATAAGTATTAAGGAGGTCTTTTTATGGAAGAAAAATTAACATTAAAGCAAAAAGACAGTATAGCCAGGAAAATTTATAAAACATATCAGAGAGCTCAGTTAGATATTTTATATTTGAATCAGCATTATAATTATTACCCTCAGGTTGATATGTTTAAGGTAAAAGACACATCATCTTTTTATCAAAAGGGAGATGAAAAGATGATGAAACAATTAGAAAGAAAACAGAACTTAGAAAATTTTGTCAGTCTGGTTCATACGATTCATACGCATTTATCAAAAGAAACTTATGAATTTATTGAACATGAATATATCAATTTTTATGATGCTTCATGGTGGTGTTCTTATTATTCACGTGCCAGTTATTATCGTTTGAAACATCGTGCTTTAGATGAATTTATAGAATGTATTCGTGTTTTTTGGAGCGAAGAGGAAATTATGGCTTTATTGAAATAATAATCTTTTGCATATTATGAAAAAAATAGAAAATTGTCTTTTTATCTTATAAAATAAAACAGAAGTGAAGAGATAATGATTGATGGATTATTATTGGTGATTTCATTTTTTGCAGGTATTTTAGGAACTTTTATTGGGGGAACACAGACTTTTATTTGTACGGGTTTTATTGGTATTGTCGTTGCCATATTACAGGCCTGTGGTGCTGATACATCATTTATTGAAATTTATATATTAAATGGTTTGTTTTTACCATGTATTATATTTAATGGTGCTGTGCTTGCAACTGCATACGCAGCAAAACATTATGATATATATGGATATGAGACAGGGCGTTCTTTAGCCTTTACACAGGATTATAAAGTTTTATTGGCAGGAGGATGCGCAGGTGTTTTGGGATATCTGATTTATGCTTTTGCAGTGTATTTTGATTTTCCAATGGATCAAGGAGCTTTATCTGTTGTCCTTGTGGGTATTATTGTAAGACTGTTTTTGAATCAGCAACAAAACATCAATCATCAGTCTATTCGTTTTTTAAAGCAATGTTCAATCAGTTACTGGTTATATCAGTTGTTATTTGCAATCGCTATTTCTTTGTGTATGGGTATTGTTGCTAAGGAAACAGGTTTATATACGATTGGTTTTTCGGTCAGTGCCTTTTCCTTGATTTTTGCTTTGATGGATAGTGCTTTTCCAGCAACACATCATATTACATTGGTAGCAGGTTATGCTTTTATGCAGACGCAGAGTTTATGGATATGTGTGCTTTTTGGTGTGCTAGCTCATTTGATTGGGCATATCTTTAGTTATGTTTTCAATTTAGAATGTGGGACACATATTGATCCACCTGCAGTGGCGATTGGATCATTAAGTCTCGTATTATTTACATTGTTTTAGGAGGTTTATCATATGAATGTTGAAATTATTAATGTAGGGACAGAATTGTTATTGGGGGAAATTGTCAATACAAATGCGACACTTTTACAGAAGGTTTGTAAGGATTTAGGTTTTAATGTTTATTATCAAAGTGTTGTAGGAGATAATCCTCAAAGATTATATGACTGTTTGAAAGTCGCGTTTGAACGTGGTGCGGATTGTGTTATGACAACAGGAGGATTAGGACCAACAACAGATGATCTCACAAAAGAATTGTCAGCCAAGTATTTAGGATTAGAAATGGTCTATAATGAGGAAGAAGCCCGTAAGGTTGATATCAAGTGCCGTTATTGTACAGGTGTTGAGAAAGTCCCAGATAACAACTTTAAACAGGCTTATTATCCTGTAGATGCGTATATTTTAGAAAATGATATGGGAACCGCAAATGGATGTGTCATGTCTAATGGTACACAGATGATTATTAATTTACCTGGTCCACCAAAAGAACTTCAATATGTTGTAGAACATTCACTAATTCCTTATTTATCACAATTTAAAAAAGATACCATTTATACATATGAATATACAACGATGTTTATTGGAGAAAGCAAGATTGATGAAGTGCTCAGAGATTTAATCAATGAACAAAAAGATGTTTCTATCGCCTTATATGCTGGTGAAGAAACGGTGCGTATTCGTTTGGCAGTGAAAACATCATCGCAAAAGCAGGCTGATGCCATGATGGCAGATGTCAAACATCAAATAGAAGAGCGTTTATCGGCTTATATTTTACATGAAAAGAATTTAAAAGATGCATTGTTAAAAGTGATGGTGCCTATAACTTTAGAATATCAGGGTGATTTCCATTTTCATGATGATTGGCTTAAACCATTTATTAAAGAAAATGCGGAGGTACATATTGTTGTCAAAACAAAAAAAGTGGAATTAGGAGAGGTGATTGGGATTTCAATCAATCACCAATATTTTGAAATTCCAACTTTTGTGAAGGCTGAATATTCTTATGCGAAAGTGGAAGCCAGATTTGTAGCACAGCTATATAAATATATAGTGACTCATCAATAAAAATATGGTACTTTTCAAAAACATTCCTATGTTTGTTGTTTGTAAGTGTTTACAAAATATAAAAATCAAAAAAATATTGATAAAATCAAAGAAATTTTCATTTTTTTCTTGCATTCATCAAAACTTTGAATATAATGGAGACTGTCCTAAGGGACGATGTATATCATATCATAATATTCCTCGATATACATATGAAGCAAAAGTATTCATATAATTTACTCACAAAAGATCCCTGTTAGAAGCAGCAGACTAACAGTTATATAGTGAACAGCAGCACTATGGATCGATATAAGAAAAGAGCGATATTTCAGGGTATATCGCTCTTTTCTTATATTATTCATTGTAAAAAGCAGGGAAGAGTTCAAGAAATTTTAAGGCGGCAGGTGTTAAAGTTTTTCTAGAAAGGTAGGCATAGCCAATACTTCTTTTAGGAAGAGGATATTTTAAAGACACTTCATAAATATCTTGATTTTGCAGTTCATTTTGTGAGAATTCTTTAATGACACAAGCTTTTCCTAGATGATTTTTGGCTGCTTCTAAAAGCAGATTATGAGAACCTAATTCAATGCTGGGATTTAGTAGGAAACCTTGAGAAGCAAAAAAGTCATCAACAAATTGTCTAGAGTTGGAATTTTTTTCGAGCATAATTAATGGTTCCTGTACAAGTTCTTCTAATGTGTATAGATGAGAGTCTTGATGAGAACTCACAAAAATATCATGAATCTGTAGACATTCGTGAATTGTAATAGCTTCATCGTAAAGAGGCATATTGATAAAGCCTAAATCAATATCATCATTCTTTAAAAGATCAATGATTTCCAAACTGGTGCGATTGACCATCTTGATTTTGACATGGGGATAATGTTGATGAAAGAGAACAAGATAAGGCATGATATAGTTTTCACTTAAGGTATCACCGGCACCTATAAGCAGTTCTCCCTGATTTAATTCATGAAAATGGGCAATCTGGTTTTCAGCACTGGTAATTAAAGCGAGAGCTTTAGAAATCTTTTGGTGGAGGATTTGGCCTTCTTTGGTTAAAATCACACCTTTGGATTGACGAATAAATAGTTGTGTATGTAATTCTTTTTCTAAAAGGCGAATGGCTTGACTAACTGCTGATTGGGAAATAAAGAGGTTTCTGGCAGCGAGAGAAAAAGAAAGCGTTGAAGCAGCTTCATTAAATATTTTATATTGTTCTAATTTGATATTCATATTAGTTCTCCTTATATCACTATGAATAAATATTAATTTTACTAATGTTTTGTTTTATTTTATAATAGAAGTGTTGATACGTCAATTATGATAAATTTTGATTGTATATAAGAGTCATATTTTATATAATATTGATGTAAAAAAGAAAGGATGAATTTTTATGGCTGGTGTGGTTGTAGTAGGAAGCATGTGGGGAGATGAAGGTAAAGGAAAAGTCACTGATTATCTTGCCCAAAAAGCTGATGTTGTAGTACGTTATGCAGGAGGAAACAATGCAGGACATACGATTGTGTATGATGGAAAGAAATTTGCATTGAAATTAATACCTTCTGGTATTTTTAGTGGACATGAAGTCATTATGGGAAATGGGATGGTTGTTAATCCTAAAGCCTTTTTAGAAGAAGTCAAATATTTAAATGATGCAGGTATTGATACAAGTAAGATTCGTGTTAGTGATCGTTGCCATGTGATTTTACCTTATCATCTTGAAATTGATGCGATTCAGGAAGCAAGAAAAGGAGATCATAGCATTGGCACAACAAAACGTGGTATTGGACCATGTTATATTGATAAGTATAGTCGTATTGGTATTCGTATGGGTGAGTTTATTGATGAAGATTTATTTTTAGAAAGATTAAAAGAAACTTTCCCAATGAAAGTCATGGAATATCCTGAATTAGAAGGAAAGTTCACTGTTGAAAGTATTTTTGAAGAATATAAAGAATATGCCAAAGTAATCAAACCACTTGTTTGTGATACAGGAATGTTGTTAGATCAATATTTACGTGAAGATCGTAAAGTGTTATTTGAAGGTGCGCAAGGTGCTATGTTGGATATTGATTATGGAACTTATCCATATGTAACAAGCTCTCATCCAGGTGCTAATGGGGTGAGTGAAGGTACTGGTATTGGGCCTTTATATATTAAAGAAGCAATTGGGATTATCAAATCATATACAACACGTGTAGGAGCTGGACCTTTCCCAACAGAATTACATGATGAAATTGGAGATTTCATTCGTGAAAGAGGACATGAATATGGAACAGTGACACAACGTGCAAGACGTACAGGATGGTTTGACGCTGTGGTTGTCAATCAATCACGTAGAATGTCTAGTTTAACAGGAATTGCTTTAATGTTATTGGATGTTTTAAGTGGATTAGATACCATTAAAATCTGTACGGCTTATAAATATAAAGGTGAAGTCATTCATGGTTTGCCTTCTACAGTGAAAGGTATTGAAGAAGTGGAACCAATTTATGAAGAAATGCCTGGATGGAAAGAAGATATTACACATGTGAAATCTTTTGAAGAATTACCAGTCAATTGTCAAAATTATATGAGACGTATTGAAGAATTAATTCATTGTCCAATTGTCATGTTCTCAGTAGGACCAGATAGAGAACAGACAGTAGTATTAAAAGATATTCAATTTTAGGGAGGGAAATGAGTGAAAAGAGAATTAGTCATTGTTTTAGACTTTGGTGGTCAGTATAATCAGTTAGTGGCTAGACGTGTTCGAGAATGTAATGTTTATTGTGAAATTTATTCATATAAAACAGATCTTGAAAAAATTAAAGAAATGAATCCTAAGGGAATTATTTTAACAGGTGGGCCTAACAGCTGTTATGAAGCAGATTCACCGACATATTCAAAGAAATTGTTTGAACTTGGTATTCCTGTTTTGGGATTATGTTATGGGGCACAATTAATGCAACATGTTTTAGGTGGTAAAGTAGAACGTGCTGATGTCAGAGAATATGGAAAATCTCATTTGATTGTGAGTAAAGAAAATTCAGCTTTATTTACAGATGTGCCTAAAGAATCAACTTGCTGGATGAGTCATTTTGATTATATTTCTGAGATTGCTGATGGATTTGAAATTTCATCTTATACAAAAGATTGTCCAGTGGCTTCATGTGAAAATGAAGCAAAGAAATTGTATGCCATTCAATTCCATCCTGAAGTTTTACATACAGAATATGGAAAAACAATTTTATCTAACTTTGTCTTGAATGTTTGTGGATGTTCAGGAGATTGGCGTATGGATTCGTTTGTTGAAGAACAAATCAAAACTATTAGAGAAAAAGTTGGAGATGGAAAAGTTTTATGTGCCTTATCTGGTGGAGTGGATTCATCAGTAGCAGCAGTTCTTCTTTCTAAAGCGATTGGAAATCAATTGACTTGTGTATTTGTTGATCATGGATTACTTCGTAAAAACGAAGGTGATGAAGTAGAAGCTGTTTTTGGACCTAAAGGACCATATGAATTAAACTTCATTAGAGTAAATGCGCAAGAAAGATATTATGAAAAATTAAAAGGTGTGACTGAACCTGAAGCCAAAAGAAAAATTATTGGTGAAGAGTTCATTCGTGTCTTTGAAGAAGAAGCGAAAAAGATTGGGGCTGTTGATTTCTTAGTTCAAGGAACAATCTATCCAGATGTTGTTGAAAGTGGACTAGGTGGAGAATCTGCGGTCATCAAGTCACATCATAATGTAGGTGGACTTCCTGATTATGTAGATTTTAGAGAAATCATTGAACCATTAAGAGATTTATTTAAAGATGAAGTTCGTAAAGTGGGATTGGAATTAGGTATTCCTGAATATTTAGTATTCAGACAACCATTCCCAGGACCAGGACTTGGTATTCGTATTATTGGTGAAGTCACTGCTGAAAAAGTTAGAATTGTACAAGATGCAGATGCTATTTATCGTGAAGAAATTGCTAATGCTGGATTAGATCGTACAATTGGTCAATACTTTGCAGCACTGACAAATATGCGTTCTGTTGGTGTCATGGGTGATGAAAGAACTTATGATTATGCGATTGCTTTACGTGCTGTCAATACAATTGACTTCATGACTGCAGAAGCAGCACAAATTCCTTATGAAGTTTTAAATAAAGTCATGTCAAGAATTATTAACGAGGTTCGTGGTGTCAATAGAGTATTCTATGATATTACATCGAAGCCTCCTGGGACTATAGAGTTCGAATAGTATATTAAACACAAAAAAGTTCGATAAAATCGAGCTTTTTTTGTTTTTCTAGGCTTGAATGATACACTTTTGATACACTTTATAACATTACTTTACTATTCTTTTTTTGTATTTGTGTTTTACTCATGATGCGTCAAGTGTGGTTATGATGAATAAAAAAAGGAAGATTAATCATTATCTTCCACTTTCACTTTAGAAACGTATTTTTTATGTAATGCTTTTTTATAAGCTTCTTCGAAATTTTCCATTGAATCAAAATCTAATTCATCGGAAATAAAACTATCATCATTAATAGGATAAGATAACATCCAATCATAAAGTCTAGCAGTTTCGAATAAACCAGACTTCTCACCTTTTGAAAATTTTAACCAATCCTGAAGCTGATCGAGTAATACATCATTTTTTACTACACCAAATTTGTTTTGATTAAAACGAAATATTGGCTGTCCATCTAATTCATCAATTTCCAAGCCGTAATGCATAGCTAACCAGAATAATACATGAATCACTTTTTCTCCATGTTCAACATCTGGTTCTTCTAACATGAATGGACAAACTTCAAGAGCTTCGGCAAGTTTATAGATTGTTTCTTTACTTCTAGGTTTCTTAGCTCCTCGTTCATATTGGGAAATCGTTGAATATGCTGAACGTTTTGATAGTCCAATACTTTCTCCTAGTTCTGCCTGGTCTAAATTTCTAAACTTTCGGATTCGTTTTAATTGTGATCCAAATGACACTGTGACACCTTCCTTCTTGTAAAAATTACCATCATGAATAATAAAATAATGTAATTTATGATTTCAGTATATAAAATGGATTACAAAGCTATTATACCAGAAAAAGTTCAATATTGAAATAAAATTGAACGAAAAATAGGTTAATATTATTGATTTCGTAAAAAAGTGATGTTATAATGCAATTGTAATTGACCGATATATAGGTCAATAGAAAGGAGAAGATAAAATGAAAAACAGTTTATTTATGACAGCTGAAGATATTGTCGCTGTTACTGGAATGAGTGAGGCTTATGCTTACAAATTAATTCGAAAACTGAATGAAGAACTTGAAAGCAAAGGCTATATCACATTGAAAGGACGTGTTAGTCGAGATTATTTTGAAGAAAGATTATATGGTGCAAAGGAAGTGAAAGAAAATGCCAGCTTATAAAGATAAGAATGGGAAATGGTATGTAAGTTATTTTAAAAGAAAATATACAGGAGAAAAGAAACGTACAGTAAAACGAGGATTTAAAACCAAAAAAGAAGCAGAAAAGTTTCTTGCTAGTGAACGTTTAAAAGACGCTAAAGACTTAGATATGACTTTCAGCGATTTTGTTGAAATCTATATTAATGATTTATCAAATCGAATTAAAGAAAATACTATGCAGACGAAAATATGTTTAATTGACGATAAGATTTTACCTTATTTCAAAGATTTGAAAATGAATGAGATTTCGGTTTCAGATGTTACCCAATGGCAAAATGAGTTATTAGCTTATCGTAATGAAAATCAAGAACCTTTTTCTCCAGTTTATCTTAAAACAATTCATAATCAGCTTAGTGCTATATTTAATCATGCTTGTAAAAGATATGGCTTAGCTACTAATCCGGCAAGAAATGCAGGTAATATGGGCAAAGAAAGAACAAAAGAAATGAATTTCTGGACAAAGGAAGAGTACTTGAAGTTTTCTGAAGTTATGATGGATAAAGACTGCAGTTATCATGCATTTGAAATGTTATATTGGTGTGGACTTCGTATGGGTGAATTACTTGCGTTAACACCTTCCGATTTTGATTTTGAAAAGAAAACATTAAGAATAAATAAATCTTATCAAAGAATCAAAGGGAGAGATGTTATTACTGATCCAAAAACAGTAAAAAGTAATCGCATTATTCCTATTCCTACTTTCCTAGCTGAAGAAATGCAAGATTATATCAGCCGTTTATATCGTATTGGTAAAAATGATCGTATTTTTCCAATTACAAAATCATGGCTACATCATGAAATGGATAGAGGAAGTAAAGAAGCTGGTGTAAAACGTATTCGTATTCATGACCTTAGACATTCACATGTATCTTTATTGATTGAAATGGGATTTTCGGCTTTAGCGATTGCCAATCGTGTTGGACATGAAAGTATTGAGATTACTTATAGATATGCTCATTTATTCCCTGCACGAGGACAGGAAATTGCCGATAAGCTTGAAAATGAACGAGAGGAGGTATTTAGTCGTGTCAGCTAAAAACAAAGATATGCAAGGCAGATATCGTTCTAAAGTGATTGCTTTTAGGGTTTCTCCACAAGAAGATGAAGTCTTAAATGCAAAAGTAAAACTATCTGGTTTAACAAAACAAGATTATTTAATTGCATGCAGCACTGATAAGGAAATCACAGTGATTCCAAATCCTTATTTGTTTAAAAATCTTCGTAATTATCTTCAGTTGTTTACGAACCACTTATTAGAAATATCATCACTAGAGGAATTGACATTAGATGAATTGATTGTAATGGAAACATTAATCAAAACCATTCATGGATTAATAGAAAATAAAAAAGCAAAGATTAAAGCAACTAAGGAGCCACGCTAATGAATCCTATGTTAAATGATGCTTTAAACTATGCTCAAAATCATTTTAAAATATTTCCGTTAAATGTCAATTCCAAAAGTGAGCAAGTCCTAAAATCTTGGAAAAGTGAGGCAACTAATGACCTACAACAAGTTCAAAATTGGTGGAATCATAATCCCTCATATAATATTGGATTGAAAACTGGAAATGGTTTGATTGTTATTGATGTTGATTGTAAAAAAGGCAAGAATGGCATGGAACAATTAAAGCCATTTCTTGCCACCTTTCCTAAAACAAAAGTAGCGAAGACTTGCAATGATGGATATCATTTCTATTATAAGGTAGACAGAGAAGTTCGTAACTCGATTGCTTTAATGGAAGGCATAGATGTTCGAGGTGATGGTGGATATGTATTAGCACCTCCTAGTGTTGTTGACGATAAATCTTATGCATGGGTCAATGATCTGCCGATAGCTGAAGCAAATGATGCAGTGTATGATTTTCTTTCTAAAACGAAGAAAGACACAACGAAGTCATTAGATGATTGCTGTCTGATTCAAGAAGGAAAGAGAAATGATTATTTATTTAAAATGGCATGCTATCTACAGAAGAAAGGGTTTCATGACGAATCGATTAGACTTTGTATAGCTAAAGAAAATGAGAAGCGTTGCTTCCCATCTTTAGAGATGAAAGAAGTCAATAACATATGTTCAAGTGCATTAAGCTATGATAAAGGCTTTATTCAAACGAAAAGAGATGTTGAATATGGCGGAAGGTTTACTGCAAAAGAATTATTATCATCCGATATAAAAGAAGAACAGGATATTGTGGAAGATATGATTCCTATTGGTTTGACTTTGATTGGAGCTCCGCAAAAAACTGGAAAGACATTCTTTGGATTACAGTTGGCTGATGCAATTGCAAGTGGTAAAAAATTCTTAGGTAAAAATGTGAAGCAAGGAACAGCCTTATATTTAGCTTTTGAAGATCATAAGAATAAGATACAAAAGCGATTGAAAACAATGAAGATTGAAGAAAAGGATAATCTTGTTATTGATGTGCTGAAGTCTGACAATTATTTTGATTTAGAAAAAAGAATTCAAAAAGAGTTAGAAGTCAATAAGGATTTGAGAGTAGTCGTTGTCGATACCTTTGCAAAGATGAGAAGAAATAAAGATAGAGATTATGATTCGGAATATTCTGAATCAACAATGTATCATGAACTAGCTTTTAAATATAATTTGTCCATCATTCTAATCACTCATGTGAAAAAGGAAATAGATCCTAATCATCCTTTTGATTCCATTTATGGAAGCAGAGGGCTAATAGCGGGAGCAGACAGTATTATCGTTTTATTTAAACGAAATTTCTTATCCAAGAACCGACAGCTAGCAATTCAAGGAAAAGATTTTCCTGAGGAAGAACTGACAATCTGTCAAAATGAGATGTGTCTTTTTGAAATTGTTGAAAATGACTTCGATGAACAAATTGACGAGAATCTCAGTAAGGTCATCAACTTCATTGTAAGAAACAAAGTTTATGAGGGATCTCATGAAACTTTATGTTCTAAATTATCATTAAAGCTAAGAGGAAAGGGACTGCAAATTCTTTTAACCAAAAATAAAGATTTTCTTAAAGACTCGTTCGTAAAGTATGAAATTTTACCAAGAACGAATAAGGCAAGACTGATGAGATTGGTTTATGAAGGTGACGAAGAATCATAAAATTGGTGACGGTGTGACGGTGTTTCGGTATAGCAAAGTCTTCGTCACACCGTCACTCGTCACTTCAATTAAAATTCACGATATATGTATTAGCAAGCAACGTATTTTGTCCCCAAAATACAATCAAGTTGGACGGTGCCAACAACGAAAGGAAGTGGAATAATGAAACGAAATCATGAAATCAAGATACGATTTAACGAGAAAGAATTTGAACAGATGACGGAAAAAGTTCGTAAATCTAAACTCAGCAGAGAGAAGTTTGTTCGTCAATGTATCTTAAAAAAATCAGTTAAAGAACCACCTCATTTAGATTATTATAAACTGTTAAATGAGTTCAATCATATCGGAAATAATCTTAATCAAATCGCAAAATCTTTAAATGGTGGACAGGATAAATCATCATTTCTTGTTGAGGTTACGATTGAGGAATTGAGAAATATGATTAAGAATTTGGATGAAAAAGTAAGGGGTGATTAAAGCAGTAACTGCAATTTGGGCGATAAGAGATCGTTTGGATAATGCCATTAAGTATGTAGAAAATGATGAAAAGACAATTGAAAAAACCTTTGACTATATAAGCAATGATGAGAAAACAGATGGCAAAAAATATGCAACTTACCTCAATTGCGATGCATTTCAGCCTCAAAAATCTATGAGCACTACAAAGAAAATGTTCGATGATACAAAACAAATTGTTGCATATCATGGGTATCAATCCTTCAAAATTGGAGAGGTAACTGCTGATATTGCTCATGAAATTGGTGTAAGGTTAGCACAGGAATTATATGCAGATCGATTTGAAGTTATTGTCACTACACACCTTGATAAGAAGCATATTCATAATCATATTCTTCTAAATTCAACATCATTTGTTGATGGGAAACGCTTCTGTAATATGAAAAAAGATTACAGAAGAATGCAGGAAATCTCTGATAAATTATGCTTGGAATATGGTTTATCTGTCATTAAAAATCCACAATATAAGTCTAAGAAAGTCAATTATCACGTATTAAATTCTTATATGAAGGACATCAAAAAAGATATGGATATTCTAGTTCAGCAAAGTAATTTTGTAAATGTCTTTTGGGATAACATGAAGAAAAAAGGATATGCTCTTGAAAGAATTGGAGAAGAATATGCCATTTATCATCCATATTATTCAGAACCAATCTTTCTAAAAACGTTAGGAGAGCAATACCGTTATGAAAATATTGAAGACAGATTAACCGATAGAAGAATACTGCCACAAGAAACAGAACATACAAAAAGTTATTATCAATGCAAGGAATATTATAAAAAGTATAAGAGGAAACAACTCACTGGACCTGCAGGAATAAGAGTAGCTTATCTCATTTCATTAAATGTCTTACCAACTCGAAAACAAAAACTATCAAAAGAAGCAAGACAGGCATTAAGAAAACTGGATATGTTTGTGAAGGAAATTGAATTGTTATATCATAACAAAATTGAAGATATAAACCAATTGGATGACTATCAACAAGTAAAACAGAATGAATTAGATAAACTAATCAAAGAAAGAAAATACTGTTATTATCGTCGAATGAAAGCTACAAGCAAAGAAAAAAAAGAAGAGTGGTCAGCAAAGGCAAAGCAATTTACACCAGCAATTAAAGAGTTAAGAATAGAAGTCAAAGCCTGTGATAACATTCGAAATAGAAGTTTTAAAGATGATGTCGAACGTATCGCATGGAAGAAAATAAGACAGAGAGAACAATTACGTTAGGAGGAAAATCAGATGAAAGAAATGAAGTACCAACAAGTAGGAGATTATGAATTTCCAGTTCTAAAACAAGAAGAATCATTGCCTAATTTAACACGATTTGGCCGAATGTATTTGAAATATTTAAAAGAAAATTATAAAGCACATTATCTGACTTTACTTGCGGAAAATAAGTTAAATGATGAACTATTATCAATGGATCAGCAGATGAATAATCGATATGATGTGTTAGTAAAGCAACTTATGGAAGAAAGAAATGTCAATGAAGAACTAAAAGAAAAAGATCAAATGAGATGGGTTCAAGAAATGAATAACATAGAATTTTCTGTGATAGAATTCATAAAAGCAGACTCTCATTTATAATAAATAATTAAATCTTTATTTGCACAGTGAGCCTGTAAATAGTATAATAAATGCGCGATAAAAGCACTAGCAATTATGCTTAAGCGAGCAGCTGTGCAATTGTGATGTGGAAGTCCTCTGCACAACTGTTCGCTTAAGCAGAGAGGACTTCCACATATGACAACTCAATACAAGAATCATTCTAGAAAGAGAACTCCATGGGACTGCAATACTAGCTTATCTCCTATGGAGACTTTTATCAAATCCAAATATCTAAATTCCTATGATTATAAGCACCCTTTTATCAAAGAAACAATGGAGGCTGACTTGCTTAATTCCTATGAAGTGACATGTTGCAAAAGATGCGCCTCCACTGATTTTAAGAAAAAAGGCTTTACCAAAAATGGTATTCAAAGATATTATTGCAACACCTGCAAGAGATATTTTAATGTCCTTACGGGAACTATGTTTGATAATCACAAGATTGCAATATCCGAATGGATTGAATTCTGTTTGGGTATTTTCAGATACGAAAGTATCAATTTAACTTCCAAGAACAACAAAAATAGCTTTACAACATCAAAATATTGCTATATAAACTCTTTTATATTATTGAAGACATGCAAGATGATGTCGTACTTGAAGGAACTGTGTATATTGATGAAACATTCTATCCTGTTGTCGAATCTGATAAAACTGTTAAAGATGGCAAAAAACTAAGAGGATTATCAAAAGACCAAATATGCATCGGCATCGCATATGATGGCAATCATGTTTATGCTCATGTTGAGGGATTTGGAAAAACATGCCAAAAGAAAACAAAGAACACATTCATAAATCATATTAAGCCTGGATCGCATCTTATACATGACAAAGAAAAAAGTCATAAGATTCTGATAAAAGAATTGAAACTAAGTGATGAATCATATGATGCGAATAAGCTAAAAAAATGCAAAGATAAAAACAATCCATTAAACCCCATAAACAGGCAGTGTTACTTACTAAAACGATTTCTAAGATCTCATCCTGGATTTTCTAGAGATGATATACAGCATTATATTAATCTATATTGTTTTATATCCAATCCGCCATTTGATAATCTAGAAAAGGTCGAAATGGTGCTTAATAGCGCCATACACCTTACCAAATCATTAAGATACAGAGATTTCTATGCTTCAAAATCCTGATAAAATAAGGATTTTGAGGTTTTTAGTAGGCTCATTGTGCAAATAATGATTTATAAATAATATAACAAAAAGGCTATGAGCAATAGATTATCTATTTCTTATAGCTTTTTTATGAAAATTTTAGAATATAAGCTATACTTTTTGATTATCTATTGTAGTTAACTTGGATACATGCGATAATAAAATTATATTATGAAATATTTATTTGAAATGGAGATGGAATCATGGATTTAGACATCAATAGAATACACTTTACATCTTATTGTTGGGCTTTAGGAACAACGAGTTTTCGTATGAAAAAATTTAATTATATGATTGAAAAGCAACTAGAATTAATAGACGATTTTTTTAAGTTGCCTGAAAATAAAGATAAAAAGTGGGAAGGTAATACTGAATTACAAATTCGTTATTATGATTATTTGAAGGACAAGAAATTTATAACAGGAGATGCTGCTAGAAAGGATAAAGATGCTAGACAAAAGACTTCTGGTCTTGTTGATTTGGGCTTGATTACATCTAACAGAAGATTGACTGATGTTGGGCAAAAACTGGTGGAAATTTCTAAAAGTGGTATATATAAAATAAAGAATGATAATTTTTTTGGCATTGATAGAGATAGCTATATATACATGCTTCAATTATTAAAATATACTACAGAGAATAATATAAAACCATTTGTTGTTTTGATAAAAATATTAAATGATCTTGATTATATTACTAATGAGGAATTTATATTTATTTTACCATTAGTTACAAGTAAAGAAGTGGCTTCTGATGTTGTAGATAACATAAAAAAACTTAGAGCTGGATTCTTTAATATCAATGATATTATTATCGATTTAATTTGGAAAATGGATAATTATCAAGCTGGATTTGAGTATTTTCTTCATCATGAACCAACAGAAGAAACATTTATGTTAATTAATATGAATAGAAAAAGCCCTGAAAAATATGAAGTACAGTATGCTGATTTATATAAAAGATTAGTTGAGGTCTATGTGGAAGAAAATAATGAATCAATTATTAAATTATATAGGGCTATTCAAAATTTAAGTGGAAAACCAAGAATATATTGGAAAAATTTAATTTTTGGGCGTGCAACAGAAAGGCAAATCACTAACAAGCCTTTATGTTACTTAAAAGAAAATAAATTATCTACACTAAAAGATGAGTATGGAATTAAAAAATATATTTATGAAATGATCCATCTGTATAAGTGGAAATCTACTTTAAAGGATTACTTTGATTTAAATAGAAGATATTTTAAATTATCGGATATTATCATTTTTCAAGATGGAAAAGTAACATTGAGTTTGTTAGCAAAAGAATATTTTAAGTATTGTATAGATGATTACTTTAAACAATCCTTTAATCAAAGTGAAAATTTTGATAAGATGGTTTCAATTGAAAAGATTTTAGGATCTTCTACGCCAGATATGGATTATGTTTATACTGATGTTGCTGCATATTTTGATGAAGAGTATATTGAACCGAATGAAATTCAAAATTATGTTGAAAATGAGAGACTAAAAAAATTCAATCATATAATTGATGAAAAATTCGATAATGAACATTTATTAAAAATTCTGCAATGGTTTGAAAATAGGACAGATTCTTCATTAAATTCTTATATAACAGATAATGCTGATGTTCCAACTATGTTTGAATATATTTTAGGTATAATTTGGTATAAGCTAAGTGGTAGAAGAGGAAATATATTGGATTTTATGAATCTTTCATTAGACGCAGATTTATTGCCAAAAACTCATGCAGGAGGTGGAGAAGCTGATATTGTCTATAAATATGAAGAAACAAGTGCCTATCCAGCTCATGAATTGCTATTGGAAGCCACATTAGCTGATGATAGTAATCAAAGAAGAATGGAATTCGAACCAGTAAGTAGGCATTTAATGCGAAATTTAATGCAGACTAATAATTTAAACAATTATGCGGTATTAGTTTCAACTAATATACATCCATCAGTAATTTCGGATTTTAGAAGTAGGGCCAATTCGGAACAAACTTTAGATAACGTTTCTTACTTTGATGGAATAAAAATTTTGCCAATAGATACAAGGGTTTTGAAAAATTTTATTACAAGTTCAAAAAAATATAAAGATATTTATAAATTATTTAATGAGGCATATTTATCGAATATCACATTAAGAAATGGTTGGTATGAAAAAGAAATTATAGAAAAATCAAGAAAATAGCAAGTATTCATTTACTTGCTATTTTTATAATGTTATAATATGCAAGAGATGCGTACGATGCATAAAATGGAAATGAAGGATGGCTATGATGGATAAATTTGAGTTGAGCAACAGAAGATATTTAGGAAGTAAAACAAAGTTAATCAGTTTTATTCATGAAGTAGTGAATAAAAATTGTTCAAATATTAACTCAGTATTAGATTTGTTTGGTGGAACTGGTGTTGTAGGTTATAGTTTCAATGATGAATGCTCTGTATTGATAAACGATATTTTAAAAACTAATATTGTTGCTTATGATACCTTCTTTTCTAATGAAACAATTGATAAAAACAAAATTGAAGGAATGTTAGTAAAATATAATAAGGTTAATGTGACAGAGGATAACTATTATTCAAAGAATTTTGCTGATACATATTTAAGCAAAGATAATATGAGAAAAGTAGGCTTTATACGTGATGATATTGATAAACAGTTTAAGAATAAAAAAATCAACAAAAGAGAAAAATCTATTTTGATATGTAGTTTGATATATGGTATTGATAAAATTGCTAATACAGTTGGACATTATGACGCATATAGAAAAAATGGTAACTTAGATCAAAAGTTAATCATGCTTATGCCTAATATTAACGATAATAACAATAACAATAATCGAATTTATTGTGAAAATTCTAATCAATTAGTAAAAAACATTTCAGCTGATTTAGTTTATATTGATCCTCCATATAATTCTAGACAGTATTGTGACGCATATCATTTTTTAGAAAATGTTGCATTAAATAAAAAACCAGAAGTTTTTGGAACGGCGCGTAAAATGGATCGTTCAAATCTTAAAAGTAAATATTGTACTGCAAAAGCAGCGATTGAATTTGCTGATTTAATAGAAAATATTAAAGCAAAATATATTCTTGTTTCATATAACAATACAGGAGAAAAAGGGAATGCTCGTTCAAATGCTAAAATTTCTGATTCTCAGATAATGGAAATTTTAGGAAAAAAGGGGGAAGTAAAAGTATTTGAACAAGAATATGCTCTATTCAATACGGGAAAAACAAAATTAGATGATCATAAAGAAAGATTATTTTTATGTATTGTTGGACAGAAGAAAAATGAATATATCGTAAATAGTATTAGTGGGTTAGTGAAATCACCATTGAATTACACTGGAGGGAAATATAAAATTTTAACTCAATTAATAGATAAATTTCCAAAAGATATAGATATGTTCTTCGATATTTTTTCAGGTGGTGGAAATGTTGGAGTAAACATAGAGGCTAATAAAATAATTTGTGTTGATATTAACGATAGATTAATTTCTTTGTTTAAATATCTACAAAATGAAGAATACTATCATTTAGTTAATCATTTAGATTCATTAATAGATAAATTTTCATTAAGCAATACATATAAAAATGGGTATGAATTTTATGGTTGTAATAGTGGTAATGGTGTAGGAAAATATAATAAAGATAAATTTTTAAATTTGAGAAGTAAATATAATAAATCAAATGGAAAAAGAGATGATTTATTTTTATTATTGATTATATATAGCTTTAATAATCAAATTAGATTTAATAACAAGGGAGATTTTAATCTACCCGTTGGTAAAAGAGATTTTAATGGTAGCTTAAGAAAAAAGCTACAATTATTTATGGATAAATTGCATAGTAAAGAAATTAGTTTTGAAAATATAGATTTTAGAAGGCTAGATGTGGATAGAATAAGTAAGGTTAATTCATTTTTGTATTTAGACCCACCTTATTATTTAGGAGATGCTTCATATAATGAAAATGGTGGTTGGACAGTAAAAGATGAAGATGACTTATTAAATTTTCTAAAATTATGTGATGAAAAACAAATTCGATTTGCATTATCTAATGTTATTGAACATAAAGGAAAAATTCATGATAAATTACTAAATTGGTGTCTATCTAATGGGTTTAATATAAATTATATTAATTGTTCTTATAGTAACTCTAATTATCATATCAAAGATAAGTCATTGGTAACAAGAGAAGTGTTGATTACAAATTACTAGAAAGGGGTAGAACAATGAGAATAGATTTACATTGCCATACAAAAAAATGTAAGAAAGGTGATGGTAATAAAAGAAATGTGACAAAAGACAAATTTATAAAAAAAATTTGTGAAGCAGATGTAGGCGTTGTAGCAATTACTAATCACAACTGTTTTGATAAAGATCAGTATTTGGATTTTCAAAATGAAAAATTCTTAATTTGGCCTGGTATTGAATTGGATATTTATGGAGATGAATCAAAAGGTCATTGTATTTTAATTGGAAATCCAAAAGATGTAGAAGATTTTGATAAAAAAATGAAACAAATTATTAATGGAACACATCCTGATGACTTTAATATAGAAATTTGTGATTTGGCTACAAAAATTAAAGATTTAGATGTAATAGTAATATGCCATTATGGAAGAAAAAATCCTTCATTGAGTCAAAGTGATATTGATAAATTTAAAAATGAACTAAGTGAAGAAATTCCATTCTATTGTGAGCCTAGAAATTTAATTAGTGCTGGTATTTATTATGCTAAAAATATTAATACAATGATTGGTTCTGATGTGAAGGATTGGGATAATTATTCTTCAGATAGAGTTCCAGAATTAAAATTGCCTATAGATTCATTCGAAAATTTTAAATTATTAATAAAAAAGGATCGCCAAGTAATTGAAACTTTTGTAAACAAAAAGGATTCACGTATTTTGAATATTACACCTTTTGAAAACAAGAAAGAAAGTATGCAACTAAAAATATTCAATGATATTAATATCTTATTTGGTGGAAAAGGGACAGGAAAAACAAAAATTTTAGAAGCATTAGAAAAAGAATTATTAAATACATATCCTAATGAAATTTCAAGTTATTATGCAAGTGGAAAAACTCAGTCATATAATGATTTAATTGACAAGCAGATATATGATTCTGATTTTGATAAATTAGGTATAGATGACTGTTCAGAAGAAATAAAATTTTTCTCCGATTGGAAAGAGATAAACATATGTACTTTAAAAGATTATAAAGATTGGAAGGTTTCTCAAAAGAATAAAAAAATAAAATTCGGTTTTATTAATGCTACTTTTATAGATGAAATTTCATATGATACTTTACATCAAAAAGGAAATAACTATAAGAAGGTTAAAAATGCTATTAAAACTATTAAAGAAAATGATAATACTAAATATTTAAATGAGGTGGAACTAAGATCATTGAATATCCTTCTTGATAAATTAGATTATTCAATGTATATAGATGAGAAAACAGAATATTGTAAAGTGAAATCACTTGAATTAGAAAAATTTACAATAAATAAAATGAAAATGTTATATACAAATAAAAAGGGAACTTTTACTAAACCATCTTCTACGGGATTATTGGATATCTATAATCATAGCAGCAACGCAAAAAAGAAAGCAAAAAAGATAATATCTAACCTGAATGTTGATTCCTACTTTGAAAATAAATTTTTAGGTGAAATATCAGATAAAGATTTTATTTATGTAAGAAAAGAGATATTCATAGATAGTAAACACTATACTAAAGATTGCTTGAAAATTTTACATGCTAATAAATGCAAAGAATTTGAAAAGAATGTTAAACTAATCTTAGATAACTGTTTTGGTCTAAATCTAAATAGTTACATCACTCAATTTGTTGGATTTAATAAAGAAAATGAAATTACTTCATTAAGAAAATTATATTTTGAAAAAGTGACAACAATTAAAACTAATAGCAGAATAGAAATGAATAATAGTGAAGCACAAATAGAATATACACCTTCTAGTGGTGAACAAGCAATGTTGATAATAAGCCATGCAATTGAAGTAAAGAAAAAGGTATATATTTTGGATGAACCAGAAATGAGTGTTGGACATGACTATATTAACAATAAAATTTTACCTAGATTAAAGGAGCTGAGTAGAAATAATTCCATTGTAATTATTGCAACTCATGACGCTAATATAGCAGTTAGAAGTTTACCATTTCAATCAATTTATAGAGAAAAGACTGGTGCAAGGGGTATAACATATGTTGGTAATCCTTTCATTGAAGAGATGAGAGATATTGAAAACGAAAAAAACGTGTTGTCTTGGACAGAACTGAGTCTTAATACTTTGGAAGGTGGAAAAATTGCTTTTAATGAAAGAGGAGAAACATATGGAGAAAAATTATAAGGTAGATGTAATTTATAAAGATGAGAAAATTTATTTAAAATTTGATTTTGAAACTGATGAAGAATATATGATTGATTTTGCTTCCGAAGATCAAACAACAATTCGAAACATCTTTTATAAATTGGTAGAATTATGCTATAAACATAAACCAATTTTAGTGTTAAGTGAGAAAACTGATGATTTTCCTGGATGTGATTTACATAGAGAAATTGCAGAGGATTATATTGTTGACTTGAATAAAGAAATTGAATTGATTTACTTTGATATAAAAGAAAATGACTAATAAAATGGAATAAGTATTGATACAAAACTATTGAAAATATGATACGTATTTGATACACTTATTTTGTCAAAAGTGTAAAAATTAAAGAAAACTGAACTGTTTTTGTGTTAATTATAAATACTATTGACCGATATATAGGTCAATAAAGAATTCGTGGTATAGAGTTCGAATAACCTAAAAAAGTTCGATTTTATCGAACTTTTTTTAAGTTTGAATGATACGCTTTTATAGCGTTGAATTATTTTTCTTTTCCTTATGCTTTACTCATAATATAACTAGTATGGTTATAGTTAAAAGAATTTTTTACTCTTCTGTTTTTTGTTATATTGAAAGGAATAGAAAATAATGTTACTATTTTCATATCCCCCTAAGGGGGATATGAAAGGAGCGAATAAAATGCAACATAAACATGATGAACAATCTAAAAAAGCGGTTGTAAATCGACTTTCAAGGGCAATTGGACATTTGGAATCAGTAAAACAAATGGTAATTGATGATGAAGATTGTTCAAAGGTCCTTGTACAACTTTCTGCTGTACAATCTGCCTTGAAAAATACAAGTAAAGTTATTTTAAAAGATCATATTGACCATTGTATTATAGAAGCTGTAAAAGAGAATGATGATGAAACAATTGAAGAACTTAAAAAAGCGATAGATAAAATGATTTGATCGGAGATTTATTAATGAAACGTATAAGAAAAACAGAAATCATTGCTATTTTATCTCTAGCATTTCCGATCATCATAGAAAATATTTTACAAACGCTTTTAGGAACAACGGACACATATTTTGCTGGAAAACTGACAGACAATGCGATTGCCGGTATCAGTGTGACAAATATTATAATGAATATATTCATCTCATTTTTTACAGCGATTAGCATTGGTACGACTGCTGTTGTCTCAAGAAACTATGGAAAAAAGGACTATTCAAAAACAAATCATGCAATCGTCCAGTCTATTATTGTTGGAACAGCACTCGGGTTAATTGTAGGTGTAATCTGTCTGATTTTTCATAATCAAATTTTACATTTTTCGGGTGCTGATGAAACTGTAATGGAGTACGCAATTCCATATTACTTGGTAGTTGCTGTTCCATCTGTATTTCTTTGTCTGCAACAGGTTTTATCGAGTTGTTTAAGAGCCATAAAAGATACAAAGACACCTATGTATGCAACAGGCTTCGCAAATATATTGAATATCATCTTAGATATGCTTTTTATTCAGATTGGACTAGGTGTTGTAGGTCTTGCATTGGCAACAACAATTTCAAGAGTTGTTGGTATGTTTATATTACTTTATAAACTACAACATCATGATAGTGAAATTAAATTTAGTAAATCTGATTTCAAGGCAGATAAAGAAATTATACACTCATTGTTAACTGTTGGAATTCCTGCTGGAACGGAAAAGCTAATTATGCGTATTGGGCAATTAGTATATAATGGTATGATCATATCTATAGGAGTCAATTCCTATGTTGCCCATAATATTGCAGGAACGATTGAAAGTTATTCTTATATCCCTGCTATGGGATTTGGATTGGCAATTTCAACTTTAGTGGGAATATCTTTAGGTAAAAATGATTATAAACAAGCTGTTCATGATACATGGATAGGATATGGCCTTTCCTGTGTTTGTATGATGATCATAGGCATGATATTTTATGTTTTTGCTATGCCACTGGCTTCTTTATTTACTTCTACAAAAGAAGTACAGGTGCTTGTTGCTGATGTTTTAAGAATCATTGCATTTTTTCAACCTTTTTCTGCTTTAGTTCAAGTAATCACTAATGCACTACAGGGAGCTGGTGATACCAGATTTCCAATGTATTCTACTTTTTTAGGTATTTGGGGAATACGTCTAGGAATAGGTTATATTCTTGCTATTCCTTTCGGACTAGGACTTAAAGGTGTATGGTATGCCTATGCACTGGATTTAACAATTAGAGGTATTCTCTTATTAATAAGATTTTGTAGAGGAAAATGGAAAACTATAACATTATAAGTAGAAGTATCGCCATATTCTTTCATAGTAAGATAATTTAATAAGCTCATATTAGTTTAATTAAATTGTTATTGATACGAAACTATTGAAAATATGATATGTTTTTGATACACTTATTTTGTCAAAAGTGTAAGAAATGAAGAAAATTGAACTATTTTTGTGTTAATTAAATATATTATTGACTGATATATCGGTTAATAAAGAATTTGAGATGTAGAGTTCGAGTAAAAAATAGTACAGATTATTTTATATAGCAGGTAGCCTATAGTAGGAGTGCCTGCTATATATGCATTCTTGCCATTGTTATAAAAAATGTTAATAAATGCAATAATAAATACTTAGGAGATAGAAGTTATGGATAAAAAAACAGCAAAGAGCGATACTAATAATATTGAACAAAGAGTACAGAAAAAATCAGAAAAAGATAGGAACAGCGTAATAGGTGGTCTCGTATTTGGCATCATTTTAGTATTTTTTGCTTATCAAATATATGAAAAGATATTTGATTTTCCAATTGGACAGATGCTGGTATACATAATAGGATTTTTTGCATTTATTTGCTTTATGGTGTCTATAAGCAGTTTCTTTGATTTGAAAGAGTCAAAGAAACTAGAAAAATTGGAAGAAGACGCGCGTAGAGAGGAAAAAGAGTTTTCGGAAATAGATCCTGAGAAAAGAGCTTTGAGAGCAGAGAAAATGTTTAGGATGAATCAAAAGGAATTGATGAGATATTATGATATGAATTTGGCTCAAACGAAATTTCTTTCTGGACTTGGTATTATGATGATTATATTTGGTATATTGATAGTAGGAGTAACCTTGTATATGTATACATCTTTTGAAATGGATAAAACTCTGTTAATTATTGGGAGTCTGAGTGGAATTGTCGTAGATTTTATTGGAGCAATTTTTATTTTGATGTATACTAAAAATATAGAAGCAGCTATTAAGTTTCATGCGAAATTTGCAGAAAGCAATAATCTTTTACTTGCAAATTCAATTGCAAATAAAATAGAGGATAGTAAACTTAGAGAAAACACTTTATCAGAAATATCCGTAAATATTATTTTATCTAAAAATACAAAGGAGTAATAGCAACATTTTGCCAATAGAAAATCAGTAAGTCAGAATAAATAATGTAATTGAAGTAAAATATTACGGAAATATGCATAAATATTAAACAAATACAGTTAATAATAGCAAAGGTTGCACTGAATTCGAATAATATACAATAACGAAAAACGCCTTTAAATGTGATATGATGACCTCCCAGTAGACAGCATAAATAATGGTAATTTAAAATCTGGTGTTGTGGACTCTAAATAGTTTTAAAGTTCACACGTTGTGGTTTTGAAAAAAACTTTAAAGTAATTATGTTGTGTTGATGAAACGACCTAGAGATGAACCGCCCCTGTCAACTAGACAGGGGTGGTTCAATGATAGGGAGTTTTCTTTATGTTAAATTAAACAAGACCATAAAAAGTTAAATAATGTTAATTTTTTGTGTCTTGACGTATAAGACAATTCAATGTTATCTTGATTATATAAAGTTAAAATTTCTGTCATATGCTATAATTTAACGTTTTTTAGATTGAATATAAACAGTTGCGTAACGGAGGTATTATTATCGAAATGGTTAATAAATATGAATTAGAAGAATTGGTTGCTTTTCTACTTGAACAAGGAAAAGAGGGAGATTATTGGGATTTCAAACAAGAATGGCATAACAAAACTTCTGATTTAATCAAAGATATAATTTGTTTTGCAAACACAGTACATGATAAAGACTGTTATTTAATTTTTGGTATAGCTGATGATTTAACTATTACTGGAATGAGGCAAAAACGAAAAAAACAAGCAGATATTATTGATTCCATTTCCAAGCTAATGTTTGCAGGAGATGCATATCCTAAAATTGAAGTTACAACAATTATTCTAAATGATGAAGAAATAGATGTTTTAACAATTTTTAATGTAGAGAAAACACCGATATACTTGAAAAAAGGATATGGTGAAATGTTGCAAGGTTGTATTTATTCAAGAGTTGGTGATAAAAATACAGAGAATAAAGGAAATGCTGATATACTTGATATAGAAAATCTATGGCGTAAGCGATTAGGTTTGACTAAATCAAAATTAGAATATATTTATGATCATTTAAATAATAAAACAGAGTGGAATGAATTTGAAGAATCATATTACAATATTTATAATCCGGAATATACGATAGAAATAACGCGAGATGATGAAGATTTAGTACCTGAATTCTATGCATTTGCTTTACCAAATCCGCATACATCATATGAAACATTAAACATCAAATATCAACAGACAATATTAGAATCTTATCAAGTTGTAGTGTTGGATGGTGGTAGATTATCAATTCCCGTTCCTTTATGGGGTAATGTCATACGTGATAATTTAAGACTTGATAAAAAGTATAGCTATAAATATTATGAAAAAGATAGTAATACATACAAAGTTTTCTCATTTCTTTTTGATTCTCAAAATAGTGAACAACGATTTGCTTTGTATCATTATGAAGATGTTGTCCTTTTCTATGAATCAAAAGATGAACGATATAAATTCGAGGAATATATTGAAAAGAATAGAAAACTATTTGAAGAAAAATATAAGGAAGAGAACAGATATTTTCGAGTTCATTTAGAACATGGATTAGATAAAAATGTTTATTTTGAACGATTGAAAACAGGGTGTGTATTAGTAAAAATGTTAGCTGAGTGGCGTAAGAACAAATCTGAATAAGATTTGGGAATATAATTTGAATTGATTTCGTGATACTAATTTAATACTATTGTCTTGTCAAAAGGATATGTAATGTAAAAATATGTGACTGAAATTAATATTTTATGTCAAAAACTAGCCTGTTTGGGTTAAAAAAGTCATATGGTTAAGAGAATTTAAATAAGTATAGTAACAAGTGATTTAGACGAGTTGGAAAAGTGCTTTAGATAGGGACTTCGTGTCAAGAGTAGAGAATAAAGGAATGACTATTGAAAAATAGGGGGTTCCTTTTTTTGACTTACGTTTCACGAAAACAATATAAATACATGTTTTAATAGTAGTTACTATCTTTATAGAAAGGATTATGTCAAATTAGTTTTCATTAAAAAAGTAGGATTAAAAGGATAGAGTGATTTGAAATATAATATTTTTTTGTTAAAATAAATATATGGTAGAAATACGTTTTCTATAAATCCCAAATTAAATATTGATAATTAATAATTTGATTTTTGGTGTGTTATAAGGAGTTTAATTTATGAAAAAAGCAATTAAAGAAATTATAGAATTTAACAAAGAGAGAGATTGGGATCAGTTTCATTCACCAGAAAATCTAGCGAAGTCAATTGCTATAGAAGCTGGAGAGTTATTAGAATGTTTTCAATGGGACAATCATTATGATAAAGATGCAGTGTGTGAAGAATTAGCTGATGTTGTCAATTACTGTATTGTGATGGCTGATAAGCTCAATGTAGATTTAGAAGATATAGTTCTAAAAAAATTAGAAAAAAATCGTCAAAAGTATCCAGTTGAAAAAGCAAAAGGAAATTCAAAAAAGTATACTGAATTATGATTGTTTATCAAGAAACAAAAAAACAATTTTTATATGATGTACGACTGGATTTGATTGAAGATAAAATTGAAAGTAAAGTGAAAGAAAAGTTACATAAGAAGACTGCACATAATGAGTATATATCATGGATGAATTCAATGCAGTATATGTATAAAGTGATGGAAGATAAAAATATTCCTGACGATAGTAAAGTGGCAATAGAATATCGCATACCAAATTCAAATAAAAGGGTAGATTTTATTGTTAGTGGAGAAGATTCTAAAGGTAGAGAAAGTGCTGTAATTATAGAATTGAAACAGTGGCAGGAATTGGAAAAAGTAGAAACAAAAGAAGCAGTAGTAAAAACATATCTACAAGGGAGATTTGTTGAAACAACACATCCTTCATATCAGGCATGGTCATATGTAAGTATGATTGAAGATTATAATGAGGATGTAAGAAAATATAAAATTGATTTAAAACCATGTGCATATTTACATAACTATAAATTAAAAAAACAAGATGATTTAATTGATACATGCTATCAGTATTATATTGATAAAGCACCTGTTTTTACACGTGGAGATACAGATAAACTCGCTAAATTTATTGCTAAATATATAAAAAAAGGCAATCCTGATGTTTTATATCATATTGAAAATGGGAAAATAATTCCAAGCAAATCTTTACAGGATAGTCTCACATCTATGTTGAAAGGTAATCAGGAATTTACACTTATAGATGATCAAAAAGTTATTTATGAAAGAGCAATTGAAATTTCAAAAAATAAAACAAATAAAAAGCAAGTTTATATTATAAAAGGTGGACCAGGCACTGGAAAAACAGTTCTTGCTATTAATATGTTAGTTGGAATATTAAATCTAGATCAGAATGTAATGTATATTACTAAAAATTCTGCTCCAAGAGAAGTTTATAGAAAAAAATTAACTGAAGGAAAGTATAGAAAGGCATATATAGATAATTTATTTAAAGGTTCAGGATCATTTACGGAATCAGAAAGTAATGATTTTGATTGTTTAATTGTAGATGAAGCACATAGATTAAATGAAAAATCAGGTATGTTTCAAAATATGGGAGAAAATCAAATCAAAGAGATTATTAATGCCTGTAAAACAAGTATTTTCTTTATTGATGATTTTCAAAGAGTCACAACAAAGGATATAGGAAGTACTGAAGAAATAAAAAGATGGTCTAAGTATTATGATGCTGTTATATATGAAGATACATTAATCTCTCAATTTAGATGTAATGGTAGTGATTCCTATTTGTCATGGATTGATAATGTTTTAGAAATTAATAATGAAGCTACTGATGATTTTGATTATGACTATGATATTCGTATTTGTGATACACCGCAAGAAGTACAGAAACTTATTTTTGAAAAAAATAAAGTAAATAATAAGGCAAGAATGGTTGCAGGTTATTGTTGGGATTGGATTAAAGAAGGAAAGAATAATCCCAATATACATGATATTCAAATAGGAGACTTTGCTATGTCATGGAATTTAGGTTCTTCTTCAACCTGGGCAATAGATCCTGATTCAGTAAATGAAATAGGATGTATTCATACATGTCAAGGATTAGAATTTGATTATGTTGGTGTTATTATTGGTGAAGATTTACGTTATGATAATGGTATAGTTACTGACTTTACAAAAAGAGCAAGAACTGATCAGTCTATTAAAGGATTAAAAGGATTGTATAAAAAAGATAAAGAAAAAGCATTGGATATTGCAGATACTATTATTAAAAATACGTATAGAACTTTGCTTACAAGAGGCCAAAAGGGATGTTATATATATTGTGTAGATAAAAATTTAGAGTTGTATTTAACAGATAGACTGAAACAATATCATTTGACTCAATAAATTAAGTAGACTAAATTTAATATATATTTATTCGATAGAGAAATTCTTTAATTTAAAATCTAATGTTGTAGAATTTGAAAAGTTTTAAAAATTTATATGTTGTGACTTTGAAAAAAACTTTAAATTTATTTTATGGTTATTTATTGTGACTGTGTCGTATTTTCGGAATAAAGAAGTTATTTACTGTACAGAATTTTTATACAGAAGAGAATTCTAAAGGTTACAGCTAGTATTTATTATGATTGAAAATGGAGTGATTTTGAGTTATGTTTGGTTTTATTGTATCGGTTAGTAAAACTAATGATTTATAAAAGTAGATAAGAAACGGAACATGTGCTTCTAATTTGTCTAAGGAGGTTTGATTCACCCAAATCGAAAATGATTGCATATTCAACTTTAGCTGATTATTTTTCTATAAAAAATGGTGATAATATCTATTTCTTAAAGGAACGAAAAATATATGATGTAGATAAAATAATATAATGGTTTTTGGAAATTATTTTAATTCTACTTGTTTGAATAATACACGTGATCAAGTTAAAACTTTTTCCTTAAAATATATAAAAGATGAATTTAATAAATTGGGAATTATTTATGAAACATCAACCTTTACGAGAAATAAAAAAGATGAAATCTATTATTCATAATAAAGATAAAAAATTTGCTTTTATAAATTCAATAGAGAAAGATACAATTGATATATTAAAGTCTATAAATTGGACAGTATGTATTATAGATGAAGATGATAATCAAGAAACGATTCGATTAAAAATCAATGCTTTGCTAGAAATCTAGCGAAAATAAATATATATTGTAATGTGATATTGAACTATAATGTTGGCCGCATTTTGTAATTTAAAATAATTAATTGTAGTTTGATTGAATTTTTTTAGTAAAAGAAAAATAATGCAAAATTTAAATGGAGAATATTTTGAAATATATTTATTTTCGTTATAAATGTTATATATATATAAATTTATATGGAAATTTCTTGTAGTGATTCTAATTTCATATTAAAGAGAAGTTATTAGTTACCAGAGAAATAATAATTACAGATTTTAGAAAAATTGAGGCTTTTAATTTTAACATGAACAGTATTAATAGAGGTATTTATATGGACGGTGTAATTGAAAGAAAGAATGGGCAAAATATCATAATAGAAATTCATTATTTGTCTGATGAATTAAAAAACTGCATAAGAGACGAATTGACTGTCATTTGTCATGGAGAATATGCATTAGTATCAGAAAGTAATTACTATTCATTTGACGAAACATTAGAAGAATTGGTAAAACATAGAATACCAGAAAGTGAAATTAAGAAAATAGGAGCAGTTGGAGAATTGCTACTAAATGTGATAATTAGATTGTTTACTGATTTAAGAATCATTTCACCATTCTTTAACGTAGAAGAAAGAAATGTTAAAAAGGGATTTGATATTATTGCAGTTGATAATTCAGATAATATATGGATTATTGAATCAAAAGCAGGTGAGTTAGGACAAGAAAAAAATGCTACCAAAAAAGTATGTGAAAGAATAAAAAAAGCAAAGAATGATTTAAATAAGAGACTGAATGAAAAAAATTCACAATTATGGTTAAATGCAATAAAAAGTGTGAGAAGTTCTTTGGATAATAATAGTGAAAAAAACACAGTAGTAAAAATATTGGAAGAAACTAGTAATACTGCAAAAAGTAATGATAAAAATGTGGTTTTAGGTGGCACGGTTTTTTGTATGTTTGATTCAAAAATAGATAGTAATGAGATTTTTGAATTATATAAGTCAATCAAGGAGACAAATATATTTTCAAATTTAAAATTAATTGCAATTCAGAAAAAAACATATCAGGCAATATTAGAATATTTAAATGGATTAATTCAGGAATAAAAAATATGGATAAATTAACTTTAAAAAAACTTTATAATACAGATTTTCCAAAAATATATTGGAAGTTATTGCGAGATGATGAATTGCAAGATAATGAATTAGAATCAATATTAGCAATAGGACTATATTTTATAGGACTGGATAACGTTATATTTCAAAAATTTGGATACCGATTGTTTCTACTTTATAGTAATAAAACAGGTGATTATAAACCTTTATATGAACTAAGTTTAAATAAAGGACTTATTCCAATAGCACAATTTATTGAAGAAAATTTAGATTATTCAGAGAAATATGGAAATATTCAGACAGAAATCAATAGTATTAATAATATCGAATATAAATGGAATGATTCATATAAAACAATAGGACAATATAAATTAAATAAAGTTACTGAAGATTTAAAATCAAATTCTCAGATTATAGTTGCACCAACATCTTATGGGAAAACAGAGATGATATTATCTTTTATAAAAAATGATAGTTATAAAAAAATTTGTATAATTACTCCAACCAAATCACTTTTAGCACAAACAAAAAAGAGAATTATAAATCATTTTGGGTATAGAAAAATCATAACTTCTCCAGAAATGTATAATGATAAAGACGACGAAATAATTGCGGTTTTGACACAAGAAAGATTATTGAGATTATTGCAGAATAATGCGAATCTTAAATTTGATTTATTGGTTATTGATGAAGCACATAATTTGTTGGATGATTTCTCAGAAGAAAATTCTCGAAGTGTGATTCTTGGAGCTGTAATCATTATTTGTAGTAAAAGGAATGATAGACTCGTTTGTAAATATCTAACCCCTTTTCTAAAATCTAAAGATAGCTTAAATCTTGTTTCAATGTCAAAAATAGTAGATTGGTATAGTGTGAATGAAACTGTAAAATCAGAAATGTATTATTTTTATGATTTGAAAAATAATAAAAAAGAAATATTTGACCAATATTCAGGATTAAAACAGAAAATGGTTGAGATAGATGCTGGGGAACTGAGAAGTGATGCAGATATTGTGCTTGATAATTGTGATAATAAAAATATTATATATTTAAATACTCCTAAAAATCTTGAACAATTTGCTATGGAATTATCTTCAAAGCTTCCTGATTTGGATATCAAAAGAATAAAAAAAGCTAGTGATGATTTAAAAGAATATGTTCATGACGATTATAAATTAGCAGATTATATTAAAAAAGGTGTAATTTATCATCATGGTTCAATTCCAGAACAAATCAGATATTTTATTGAAGAACTATATATAGAAGTTCCTGAAATCACAATGCTTATTGCAAATTCAACTTTACTTGAGGGTGTCAATATACCTGCAACAAAAATGTTTATACTTGATCCTAGTAGAGGTAGAAATTATTTGTCACCATCTTCTTTTCATAATTTGGTTGGTAGAGTTTGTAGATTTGGAGAGATTTTTAATAAGAAAACTGGAAATTTAAGATATTTATTGCCTGAAATACATATTATTAAAGGCAAATATTGTAGAGAAAATTTTAATGTAATTAATTTTATAAGAGGCCGAAATATGCTTGTCAAAGACTTCGATAATATTGAGGATAAGTTAGAAAATCCATTATTAGTTAATACCATAGCAGAGAAAGCTAAAAAAGAAAAGGCTGAAGAAATACTCGAAAATTTATCATCTGTTGATATCATTACAAGTGAATACGAAAGAAAACCAAAAACTAGAATAGGTCAATTATGCTTTGAAAACAATATAAATATATTTGATATATTAAAAATAGAGAATGAATTACATAACGAATTAAACTATGTTTCACGAGCTCAAAGTTTAGATACAGTATTTTCAATCATGGATTATTTATTTTTTTCTAAGATAGAAGATGAAGAATATCGCTTCAATAATTTGAAAAGATTAAAGGAACAAGAAGCACAAAATTTCTATAAAATGTTAATAAATTGGCGTATTTTAGGATTGACTATGAAACAAATGGTCAACGAAATAGTAGGATATTGGAATACATTGAGAGAGGAACAATCAAAATCAGTATATGTTGGCAAATGGGGTGATAAAAAACGTGGGGGATATAGAGCCTTATGGACTGATATTACATGTAAGGACGAAGTTGAAAAAGTTAATTTAGCTATTGTACGATTAAAGGAAGAATATGATTTTATTGACAATGAAATTATTAAGTATATAGAAATTTTAAATTCTTTGGAGTTGATTGAAGAGAAATTGTATTTAAAAATAAAATATGGTACTGAAAAAATAGAAAAAATAGCTTTACTAAATTGTGGTATTAGTAGTACATTATCAAATT